>DASRJB010000434.1:0-2601 GCA_035649715.1 Pirellulaceae bacterium | reverse complement strand
GCTCCCGAGGACCGCGAGTACTTTGCTGAAAAGTTTGCCGGCACCGCCGCGATGCTCGGGATCGAAGTGGTCGAGGGGGGCGCGGAGCGGTACGACTCGGTGCAAAAAGCCCTGGCCCGGGTCAATGCCGACATCGACTTCGTCGCCGTGCACGACGCCGCCCGCCCCTGCGTCGCTGCCGAGTGGATCGACGCCGTATTCGCCGCCGCGGCCAAGAGCGGCGCGGCGATCCTGGCCATTCCCGTCCAGGGCACCGTCAAGCGGGCCAATCCCGACCAGAACATCGCCGAGACCGTCGCCCGCGACAAGCTCTGGGAAGCCCAGACGCCGCAGGTCTTTCGCCGGCAGCTCTTGATCGACGCCTACGCCCGCCGCGGACAACAGCCCGCGACCGACGACGCGCAGCTGGTCGAGCGGCTGGGCCAGCCGGTCACCATCGTTCCCGGCTCGCCGATGAACATCAAGATCACGACGAAAGAGGATTTGCGGATGGCCTCCGCGCTGCTCAAGGCGCTGCCCCGGCCGAAGCTGGCTGGACCCGCGCATCCGTTTGCCGACGACGAGCTGTGGCGGTGAGGTGATTGCTGAGAAACGTCCGACTCTATCCAACAAGGAATCAGGTGCTCCGGTGGCTGGCCGAGGATTTCACATCGCTTTGGGTCGCGAACACGCCAAGACTTTGTTCGGCATCAAGGAAGACGGCCCGCTTCTCAAGTTTCTCGACGAGCTCAAAGTCCGGCCCGATATGAAGAAGAGCGGCCGCGTGTTGGAGACGGGCGTCCTCTGGGACCCACTCCACCGCTGCCTGACCGAAGGGGAGCTCGACCCGGCCGGCGGCGATTTCCCGCTCAACCACGCCGTGCTCGGCGGCAAGCAGCTGCACAAGGGCGCCGACCACGCCGCGATTCTCGTCCGCCCCGACATGGTCCGCTTTATCTCCGACGCACTGGCCGAAATCAGCGAAGAAACCATGCGGCAGAAATTCTTCGGCCTGCCCAAGGCCGCGTGCTGCGTCGCCCAGGACGAAAAGCACTTCATGGAGCTCTGGCTCGCCCTGCAAAACCTCCAGGTCTTTTTCCAGGCCGCGGCCGACAACCTGGAAGCCGTCGTCTTCACGGCCAAATGGCGGGAATAGCGCGCTGGACGAATCGTGGCGGTGCGACCTACAATCGTCCCTGAGGGCCATTCCCGCCTGCTGAGGTCCACGCCATGCCTGTCGCACGACATTTCGCAGTCCTGGCAGTCGCGGCTGGCCTCGTAGCCGGAGCGCGAGCGGCCGATCCGCCGGCGCCGCCGCCGAAGCCGGAGCAGGTCGCCCGGCTGATCACCGACCTGGGCAGCGAAGAGTTTACGGTCCGCGAAGCGGCGACCGACACGCTCACCCGCATTGGCCTGCCGGCGTTTGCCGCCCTGGAGGCTGCCGCGACGCATTCGGACCGCGAAGTCCGCTACCGCAGCCAGCGAATTCTGGGCCTGATCCGCGAACACGACCTGAAGCGGAGGCTGGAAGCCTTCCTCAGCGGCAAGGAGGCCGAGGGCGACTATCCGCTGCCGGGATGGACGCGCTTCAAAAAGACCTATGGCGACGAGGGGCAAACCCGCTCGCTGTTCGTCGAAATGCAGCGGGCCGAGCCGGACCTCTTGCGAGCCCTGGAAGAAGGCCCGCGGGGCGCGGCCGACGCGGTCAGTCAGCGCGTGGCCCAGGTGCAGGAGGCCTTGCGGTTCGGCGGCCAGCCGCAGTTCACGCCCGGGCAGGTCGTCTCGCTCTTGTTCGTCGCCTCCGAAGACGACGTTTCGCTGCCTGCCGCCACGATGACCCTGTTTTACAACCTCTGCTACCAGCAGCCGTTCAGGGAGGCGATCGAAGGCCAGTCGCGTGGCGGCGTACCGCGGAAGATGCTGGCCTCGCTGATCCGACGCAGCGACGAGAACAGCGCCTACATGGCGATGCAGGTGGCCTATCAGCTCAACATGCCCGAGGGGATCGACCCGGCGCTGAAAATCTTGAACGGAAAGGGGGGCGTCCGCGTCGGCACCTATTCGGCGTATGCCCTGGCAACCGTCGTGCGGACCGGGGATGCTGCGCACCTGCCGCTGGTCGAGAAGCTGCTCACCGACGCCTCGCAGGTCACCCAGATCCAGCAGAACAACGTCATCACGAAGCTCCAGCTCCGCGACAGTGCCCTGGCGGCTGCGATCCTGCTGACGAAGCAGGAGCTCAAGGATTATTTCGATCTGGCGAGCAAGCCGGCGATCACCGAACCACGCAGTATCCTGATCAACCCCTCGCTGATCGGCTTCAAGACCGACGCTGAGCGGGAGGCGGTCTTCAAGAAGTGGGAAGTCTACAAGGCCCGCCAGCCGCAGCAGCCTGCCGAGAAGCCCGCGCCTTCCCCGTAGCCTCCTTCACGCCGGATCGGTCGTCGCCAGCGGCTCCCGGACCGCGGCGATGCGGCCAGGGGCCGCCCTCCTTTCAGGGGCCGCTAAAAGGCGCGACCCACTACAGGTTGTGGTCGGGCGGAGGCGGAACACAATCTGTTGTGTTGCGCTTGACATATACTGGACGGATAGTTACAATTCTCGTCGCCGTGAGGTCCATTG
>DASRJB010000433.1:0-3302 GCA_035649715.1 Pirellulaceae bacterium | reverse complement strand
ACCGGCGCGGGCGAGTTGTATCGGCCCGAGCGCCTGCCTGCCCAGCAGCGGGCCGCGATCCAGAACTGGAAGGAGCGGCAGGCCAAGGGCACCATCGCCTACAAGCTGCCGCCCACACCGCTGGAGAACTACAAGCCGCTGGCCAATCCCGCGGCGACCGAAATTCCGGTCCCAGGCCGCGGCGTCCCGGCGGCGCCGCTGGCGCCTTAGCGCGCGGGGCGGGGTTCGACGGTGGCCTTGGCGGGGTCGAGGTCGGCGAAGGGAAGCCTGTCGGGCAGCACGCGGACCGCGGTGGTGAGCTTGAGCGGAAACGCCGCGCCGACGTCGAACTCCAGCTCGACGAACGACGCGGTCCAGCCCTTGGTCGGCGCCGCCAGCTGCGCGACGTACGTGCCGCCGGCCTGCTCGGAGAGCGTGTCGCTGCCATAAGCCTTACCTATCACGGCCAGGCGGAAGTCGCGCCGCTCGGGGTTCGTTGCCCGCCACAGCCTCACCGCCTTGGGCTTCGTTTCGGCTTGCACGCGGATGGAGCCGTCCTTCTCGAACGTCCAGCCGAACTTCGGGCGCGGCGTGCCGGCGAGGACCGTTTGATAGAAGGCGATGATGCTCTCGACGGCGTCGGTGTCGCGGAGCGAGTGATTCGAGTTGGGCACATAGCGGAGCAGCTTCTCCCCCTTCAGATCGCCAAAGTAAAACTGCGACGAATCGGGCAGGAAGAACTCGTCGCCGGCCGAATTGACGATGAACTTGGGCATCGTCAGCCGGTCGCGATAGGAGTACGGGTCTTCGATCGCATACAGGTCGGCCAGCCGCGGGTCGTTGGAGCGCTGCATGAGGCCGTGCTCGTAGTAGTCGTTGATCGCCAGCGAATAGGCGCCGTAGGCGGCGACGTGGTGCCGCATCGAGACCTGCACGTTGAGCACGTCGATGACGATGGGAATCGCGGCCTCGACACGCGGATCGACGGCGGCCGTGCACCAGGTCGTCCAGCCGCGCTTGGAGCCGCCGGCCACGACGAACTTCTCGATCGCCAGCTTGCCCCCCTTGTCGCTGGCCAAGAGCTCCTGCACGCAGTCCATCGCCCGCACGGCGCTCTTGACCATCGGCAGGCGGGCGGGCCACGTTTCGTCGCCGGTCTTCAGGTACTGGTCCCAGGTGTAGGCGATCAGGTCGTCTTCCTTCCGCGACTTCCCGTCGCCATGAAAGATGAGCCCCTGATTGGGGACCATCCGCAGCTCGGCCACGACGGCGTTCGTCGCTTTGGCGATGGCCAGCGTGCGGGCTTCGGCCGCGGCAGGAGGCTCGCCACCGTTCGCGCCGCCGACGATAAAGAGCAGGGCCTTCTTGGCGGTTGCCTTTTCGGGTTTGCAAACGATCAGCCAGTGCTGCCAGACCGGGCGATCGACGTCCAGTTCCGTCCTCCAGGTCTGCGACTTCAGGTCAATGACCCACTGGCTGACGCCATCTCCCTGTTTCTCGGCCGCGATCTTCCAGGAATAGGTCGGGTCCGGCTTCTTCACGTAGCGGTCCAGGGCGGTTTCTGCCCCGAAGGCGGCCGGCAGGAGACCCGATGCGAACAGGCAGACGATGCACAGCCGACGCAACTGACCGAGGGTTTTCATGGACCGCTCCCGAGATTAGCCGAACGAGACAGGACAAGTGTGGCGAGTATAGCCGCTAGGAGTTGGAGTGTCCAAACAGCGCCGAGTCGAGCCAGCGATTGCGAAAGACGCCGCCGGCGTCGTGCTGCCGACAGATTTCGGTGAATCGATCCAGCTGCGGGTAAAGCCGGGCCAGCTCGGCTGCGTCCAGCGGGCAGTATTTGCCCCAGTGCGGCCGGGCGTCGAACAGCGCGGCCATGCGGTGGGCCAAAAAGTCGGCGCAGGCCAGGAAGCCGGCCCGCTCGCTGGGCCGGGCGTAGGTGATCAGGCTGATCGCGTAGTGCGGCTCCTCGCCGCCACTCGCCATCGAGATCAGCGCGTCGTCGGGCAGGACCTGGCGGATGCAGATCGCGTAGTGATGCACGTAGCTGCCGGCCGTCCCCTCTCCCTGTGGGAGAGGGGGCACGGCTTCGCCGCCGAAGAATTGCAGCGTCTGCCTCACAAAGTCAGTGGCAGCCGCCAGCTGAGAGCGACGAACGAAGACCTCCAGCTCCAGGTGCCGGAACAACTCGTGCTCCATGAGGAGCATGTCCTGCGAACGATCGACGACGCGCCAGGGGCGGACGATCGCCAGCGGCACGATCCAGCGATAGAAGAGCTTGATCAAGCCGGCGATTCTCAGCCACCTCACCAGCAGCAGAACATTCAGGTGCAGCATCACGTCGATCCACAGGAACCAGTACCAGCGGTAGAGCGGCGCGAGCCAACTCCGCGGCGCGGCCGATTCGCGGCGATGCTGGGCCATCCACTTCCAGCGCCAGGGGACCAGGTAGAACTGCGTGAGTGGATATTCGGCTTCGGCCGCGAGCACGTCGTCCAGGCTGTCGTACTCGCGAAAGTGCTCTTCGATGTGGTACTTCAGCCGGCAGCGGAACGCGACGCTGACGACGATGCCCAGACAGCCGAGCGAGCAGCGGGCGGCCCGCAGCTCGTCGCCGCCTGTGATCGTGCGGATGACCGGCTCGCCGGCGGCGTCGTACGCGGCAATCCGCACCTCGTCCAGATAGTGCGAGAGGCTGTGCCGGCCGGAGCCGTGCGTTCCGGTGGCGGCGGCCCCGGCGATGGTCTGCTCCGAGATCAGGCCCAGCGTGGGCAGCGTCACGCCGTGCCGATCGAGCTCGCTCAGCACGCGCTTGATCTGACAACCCGCGCCGACGACGGCCCAGGTTTCGCCGCCGCGCTGCTCGACGCGGACGGCGTCGAGCTGCCGCAGGTCGAGCAGCACATCGTCGGCGACGATGGCCTGGCTCCAGGAGTGCAGCCGGCCGACGGCCCGGATCTGCCGGCCGCGATATTGCCGCAGGATTTCCAGCAGTTCCTGCTCGCTGGCCGGCGTATGCCCCTGCCGGGGCGAGAACTCGAGATTGCGGCCGAAGTTGCGGATCGGCATGAAGCGAGGTCTGGATTAGAATGGCACGCTGAGGAATATATGGCAGATGTCGGCGGCGTCGCCAAGCGGATCATTGCGAATGTCGAACGGGCGATCGTCGGCAAGCGGCCGCAGCTGATCCTCTCGCTCACGGCCTGGCTGTGCGAGGGACACATCCTCCTTGAGGACGTCCCCGGCGTCGCCAAGACGATGCTGGCCCGGGCCCTGGCCCGCTCCGTCGGCTGCACGTTCAAGCGGATCCAGTGCACGCC
>DASRJB010000432.1:0-2228 GCA_035649715.1 Pirellulaceae bacterium | reverse complement strand
CCGCGGGTGACAATTTCGCCGAGCGTAGTCGTAGCGATCGAGGTTTTGACGGAATCGGCGGCCATCACCGAATAGTCGGCTGCTTCATCGGGATCGCGGTAGGTGTCGCCCGGCTTCTGCTTCGCTCCCGGCGAGCGCAGGGCCAGCTGCTGCGACAGCCGGTTGCCCCGCGTCTGGTATTCGTGAATCGAAGCCAGCGAGCCCGTCGTGGGATTGATGATCGCCTCGAAGAATTCGTTCCGCAGCGTGTTGTCGGCGGCGAGGACGATCGGCTTTTTTTCCTTGGCCGCGGGCTGGCCGGCCGCGATATGCACGAAGCCGAATGCCGGAACGTCAACGACCGCGCGCAGGCCGCCGGCGGCCTGCTCGGCGGCATAGACGGGGCGCTCGATCGTCGGCAGGCCTTCCAGCGCAAGCTCCTCCACACCGGCGCGGCGGATGAAGCTGGCCGGGTTGAGAATCAGCGTCCCCTTGGGGCCGCTGGGATTCGCCGCGGTCAGTGCGGCGGCGAGGCTCGCCGCGGCTGACTCAGTGGGCTCACGCCCACCGCTCGCCTCCTCCAGGACCTTGCCGCTCACGAAGGCCGCCAGCGCGCTGGTCGCCCTCGCCCCGCCGCCGGCCGCCTGGTCGCGCCAATAGCGCACGGGCGTGGATATCGGATCGTCCTGCCGGCGGATGATCGCCTGCTTCAGGTACGGCGAGCGATAGCGGTCGGCTTCGAACCGGTCGAGCTGCCCCGGCTGATCGGTCTTGGCAAAGTACTCGTCGAGCGTGACCCATTTGCCGAGCGCGGCGCAGTAGCGGCTGATCCGCCGCAGGTCGTCGAGCCACGAGCTGGCTTGCCCGGGCCAGTGGGCCAGGCAGAGCGTCGCCACGTGGTCGGCGTCCATCGACTCGCCCAGCTTCGTGGCCAGGCCGAGGAATGTCTGCGGCTTGCTGGCGTCCAGCGGCGTGCGGGCGATGGCGTCGAGCGCGCTGCCGTCGAGCCCTTCCCAGCGGACCTTGAACTGCAGCCCGTCCGGCACCTTGCCTTCCTCGAAGCCGGCGTGCAGCGCGCCCTTGAAGCCAAGCTTGTGCAGGACTCCCGGCAAGTGCGGCGTCGGGCCATATCGCCAGCGGCCATAGATGGCCGGCCGGCTGCCAAGCAGCGATTCATACTGCGCAAGCCCGCGCAGCAACTCGGCCAGGATCGACTCGTGCGACAGGAGCGGCAGCCGTTCTTCGCTGGCCTCGCCGCCGATGAGTCCGACGCGGCCGGCGGCCCGGGCCTCTTTCAAGGCGGCCAGAGTGGCCGGCTCCTTGGCGGCCATCTCGGCCACCAGATCGGCCTTGATCAGCAGGTTCGTGGGCGTCGGCCGCGCCAGTTCGTCGCGCAGCGACTGCCCCAGCGTCGAGCTCGCCGCCAGATTCAAGTCGAGCACGAATGCATCGACGGGATAGTAGTGATCGCGCTCTTCGGCCAGCACGCTGAAGCAGGCCGCGAGCTTCTCGCGGGCCAGTGCGGCGTTGCCTGCCACCGCCGCCTGCGCCGCGGCCACGACGGCGCCCTTGAAATAGGTCTCGTCGAGGTTGCTCGAATAGCGCATCTGCCGCGTCAGCAGCTCGATCATCAAGTAGCAGTAACCCAGCGCCAGAAAATCGTCGCTGTAGGGAATGCCCGCTGTGGCGTTTCCGCCCTCGGTGGCGTTCCCGTGTGGCGACATACCCAGCGGCTCCAGCGCCGCCTGGAGAATCTCCTCGCGGCTGCCGGTCTTGCGAATCAGCACGCCTCCTTCGTCTTTGACCCGCTGGGCGAAGCCGGTCGGCAGCCGCTGGAGGCAGATCGACGGCACGACGATCAGGCGCTCGCGGACGTCGTTGATCGGGTCATCGATTCGCCGCCAGGCCGGGGCCTGTCCCGCGGAGGCGATCAGCGCCGGATGCCACAGCGCCGACCAGCTGGCGAGCAGGCTCTGGGCGTCGTCCCCCTCGTGGTACGTCGGAAAATCCTCCAGGCTGTGGCAGGGGAGGAGGATCAGCAGTTCTTGGTACTTCATGCAAGGAGGGAGTTCGCCGGGCTGGGAGGGCGGGCGGAGCAGGCAGGATTACGATTAGGATCAGGATTAAGATTAGGATCGGATGCTACATCTTTGTCTTGGTCCTAATCCTAATCTAAATCCTAATCCTAATCCCGAACCGGTTCCGTTGTCGGATGCTTGAGACCCGCCTGGCCCAGCCCGCCGATTACG
>DASRJB010000431.1:0-2942 GCA_035649715.1 Pirellulaceae bacterium | reverse complement strand
GGCCGCCGCCGGCCACCTGCGCGACTACCTGTCCTCCCGCCCGGACAACGCCGACGCCCACTTCCTCCTGGCCCGGACACTCCGCCGCGACGGGCAGTTCGACGAGGCCGCGACGCATCTGGTCGATGCCCAACGGCTCGGCTGGGACCCGGAGGCCATCCGCCGAGAGACCTTCCTCTTGCGGCTCCAACGGACAGGGGTACGAGAGGCATCGACGGACGAGCTTCTGGCCCTGGTGCCGGACACCAATGCGGACCGCAACCTGCTGGAAGCCCTCTACCGCGGCGACGGGGCGATCGGGAACTGGGACCGCGCCGCGCTGTGGCTGCACGCCTGGCTGGAGGATTACCCAAACGACTGGGCCCCGCGACTGTGGCAGGCGGAAATCCTGGAGCGATTCCGAAAGTACGACCGAGCGCGGGCCGACTATCTGCGGGTTTTGGAACTGCAGCCGGACCAGCCGCGAGCGCTGCTCGGCGCCGGGCAGGTCGCGCTCGCGCACCGGGCCGACTACGTCGAAGCCGAGACGTACCTCGGTCGGTACCGCGCCATTGACCCGGCCCACCAGGACGCCCGGCTCGGCCTGGCACTGTGCCGCTACGGCCGGGGTGACCTGGCGAGCGCCCGTCAGATGGCCGAAGCCGTGCTGGCCGACAATCCCAGCCATCCCGGCGCAGCGTTGTTACTCGGGTCGCTCGAGGCGGAGGACGGTCGCGATCAAGAGGCGATCCGGTGGCTGAAAGTGGCGGAGACCGCGGGCGCCGACCCGCAGGGGGTCAGTTACCAGCTTGCCCAGGTGCTCCGGCGCACGGGCCAAACGGCCGAAGCAGACCGCTACGAGAGACGCTTCACCGAACTTCGTGACGCCCAGCGCGCCCTGGAGCCGGCGACCCGGGCCGCGGAGGCCGAGCCGAACAATGCCGACCGCCAGTACGAGGTCGGCCGGCTTTACGCGGTGCTCGGCGCATCCGACGCGGCAGTGCAGTGGTTCCACAAAGCGCTGACGGTAGACCCGGCCCACCGACCGAGCCACACCGCCCTTGCCGACTATTACTCGCGTCAGGGCGGCCCGCAGGCCGCGGCCCGCGCCGACTTCCACCGCCGGCAGGCGCAGGCGGAGCCGGCTGGCCCGCCGCGAACCGAGTAAAGCGCGAAAGCGAACGAAAAGCGGACCCTGCTTCTCGGCTGTCGGCCATTGTCGCGTATCGAAATCCTCAGCTATATCGACCCAACTCGGGCAATGCTTGCGGTTCACATCGGAGGCAAGTACTCTGGTGCGGATGCCGGCTGTCACCCAACTCCTGGACGCAGCTGCCGCCGGCGATCCCGCGGCCGCGGCCCAACTGTTGCCGCTTGTCTACAACGAATTGCGCACTCTCGCCGCGGCGCGCATGGCAGCGGAACGCTCCGACCACACGCTCAGCGCAACCGCTCTCGTCCACGAGGCGTACCTACGCCTGGTGGCGCGCCCCGGCGGCGAAGCTGGGGGTGAAGTCTTGGCCTGGAATAGCCGCGGCCACTTTTTCGCCGCGGCGGCTGAAGCCATGCGGCGAATCCTCGTCGAGAGCGCCCGCCGCAAGGGCCGGCTTCGACATGGCGGCGGCCGGCGCCGGCTCGACCTCGAACAAGTCGCTGTCTTGCATGACGACCAGAACGATGAGCTGCTCGCGCTCGACGAGGCCCTCGGCCGCCTGGACGCGGAGGAACCGGAAACCGCCGCGGTCGTCAAGCTCCGCTACTTCGCCGGGTTGACCACCGAGCAGGCCGCCGCGGCTCTGGACATCTCGCTCCGAACAGCCAATCGGCACTGGGCATATGCCCGAGCCTGGCTCTTTCAGGCACTCGGCGGCGATTCCGAAGAAAAGTCTGTTTGACGGTGGCACACTTTCCACCCTCCCGTCGCACTGGGGGGTGAACGATCTCCGACTCCGGACGTTCCCATGGCCTCTTCGCCGAAATCGGTCAAGGCTGTCTTCGAGCAGGCCGTCGAGATTCCGTCGCCGGACGAGCGCCAGGCATTCCTGGAACAGGCCTGTGCTGGCGACCCAAATCTGCGGCAGCGAGTCGAGGGCCTGTTGCGCGCCTATGCCGACGCGGGCAGCTTTCTTGAGTCGCCTCCACTCGGCCCCACCGAAACTGCCGGCGACAACTCACCTGGCGAGGCGGCCGGGACAATGATTGCCGACCGCTACAAGCTGTTGGAAGAGATCGGCGAAGGCGGCATGGGCACGGTCTGGATGGCCCAGCAGACCGAGCCGGTTAAACGAACGGTGGCGGTCAAACTCATCAAGCCGGGGATGGACTCCCGGCAGGTGCTGGCCCGATTCGAGGCCGAGCGGCAGGCCCTGGCCCTGATGGACCACCCGAACATCGCCAAGGTTTTCGACGGCGGCATAACTGGCGAGCCCGGTTGCGTAAGCGCCGCGAGACCCTACTTCGCCATGGAACTGGTCAAGGGGGTGCCGATCACGAAGTACTGTGACGAGCACCACCTGACCCCGCGGCAGCGACTGGAGTTGTTCGTCCCCGTCTGCCACGCGATCCAGCACGCCCACCAGAAGGGGGTCATCCATCGCGATCTGAAGCCGTCCAACGTCCTGGTCGCGCTCTACGACGACAAGCCGATCCCAAAGATCATCGACTTCGGGGTGGCGAAGGCCGCGGGGCAGCAGCTCACCGAGCAGACCCTGCACACCGGGTTCGGGGCCGTGGTCGGCACCGTGGAGTACATGAGCCCGGAGCAGGCGAGCTTCAACGCTCTCGACGTGGACACGCGGAGCGACATCTACTCGCTCGGCGTGCTGCTGTACGAGCTGCTCGCCGGCAGCCCGCCGTTCGGCCGCAAGGAGCTGGAGAGGGCCGGCATGCTGGAGATGCTGCGGGTGATCCGCGAGCAGGAGCCGTCGAAGCCGAGCACCAAGCTGAGCACCGCGGACGGCTTG
>DASRJB010000430.1:0-4027 GCA_035649715.1 Pirellulaceae bacterium | reverse complement strand
ACCTCGCGCGCGGGTTGCCCCGCCAATTCGGCCGCAGTATGTTGGGCCGCGACGCGGCCGATCTTCGCGTCGTCCAATCGCCCTCTCCCCTTGGCCTTCCTATGACAGCCCGCCTCAGTCTATTCGCCGCCGGGGCCGTTTTCCTGGCAGCCTGCTTGCCACTCGCCGCCGCCGACCGCTCGAACATCCTGTTCATCATGTCCGACGACCATGCCTACCAGGCGATCAGCGCCTACGGCAGCAACCGCAACCAGACGCCGAACATCGACCGCCTGGCGAAAGAGGGCATGCGGTTCGATCGGGCGTTCGTCACCAACTCGATCTGCGGGCCGAGCCGGGCCGTGATCATGACCGGCAAGTACAGCCACCTCAACGGCTTCCCCGACAACGCCGCCCGGGCCTGGTTCAACCGGGCCCAGCAGACCGCGCCCAAGCTGCTGCAGGCCGCCGGCTACAACACGGCGGTCGTCGGCAAGTGGCACCTCAACAGCGACCCGGCCGGCTTTGACGACTGGCACATCCTGATCGGGCAAGGGCCGTACTACAACCCGCGAATGAAGACGCCAACGGGTTTCGTCAACCACGAAGGGTACACGACCGACATCATCACCGACGTCGCGCTCGACTGGCTGAAGAACAAGCGCGACAAGACGAAGCCGTTCTTCCTGATGTATCAGCACAAAGCGCCGCACCGCAATTGGCAGCCTGCCCCGCGGCACTTGGACAAGTACAAGGACGTGAAGATCCCCGAGCCGGAAACGCTGTTCGACGACTACTCGGGCCGCGAGAAGCCGGCGGCCGAAAACCAGATGAGCGTCGCCAAACACCTCACGCCCGACGATCTGAAGCTTTCGACGCCGGGCGGCCTGAACGCCGAGCAAGCCGCTCTGTTCACGAAGGCCTACCAGAAAGAAAACGACGAGCTGAAGGCCGCCTTGCTCACGCCCAAGCAGCAGACGCAGTGGAACTATCAACGGTTCGTGAAGGACTACCTTCGCTGCGTCGATGCCGTCGATGAGAGCGTCGGCCGCGTCCTCGACTATCTCGACGAAAGCGGCCTGGCCCAGAACACCGTCGTCTTTTACACCTCCGACCAGGGCTGGTACCTGGGCGAGCACGGCTGGTATGACAAGCGGTGGATGTACGAAGAGTCGTTCCGCACGCCGCTGCTCGTCCGCTGGCCCGGCAAGACCAAGGCCGGCAGCACCACGAGCCAGATGGTGATGAATCTCGACCTGGCCGAGACGTTTCTCGACATCGCCGGCCTGAAAGTTGCGGACGACATGCAGGGCCGCAGCATCGTGCCGATTCTCGCGGGCGAGCAGCCGGCGGATTGGCGGAAGAGCGTCTATTATCACTACTACGAGTTTCCACAGCCGCACCACGTTCACCCGCACACCGGCGTGCGGACCGAGCGCTACAAGCTGATCCACTTCTACACGATCGACGCCTGGGAGTTGTTCGACCTGGAGAAGGACCCGCACGAATTGAAGAGCGTCTATCGCGATCCTACCTACGCGGGCATCCTCACGGACATGAAAGCCGAGCTGACGCGGCTGATGGCCCATTACAAAGACGACGGCACGACCGTGGCCCAGTTCGACAACCCCGACCAGCCGCCGCCAATGCCCAAGGCCAAAAAGGCCAAGCAGGCAAAATAGCAGCGGCTTCGCGTTCGCCACCTGGTTCTCACGCGGAGCGTGGGAACGAGGCTAGGCCGCGAACTATTTCGATAATTCTTTTTTTCGCTTGACTCAAATGGACCAGACTAGTCCATCCCTCCCCGTACGATCTTGCGTCGCGCAAACGCGCGATGGTGGGCCAGGCCCACGCGACAAAAACTTTTGTACTGGGAGATTCAGCGATGAGTGCCACGTTCAAGCTGCCGCCGACGGCGCGGGATTTCGATCTGTTTCGGGCGATTTGCGTCGCGGGCGATTCGACCCGCGCGGCTGCTGCCGCGTTCAAGATTTCGCAGACCCGCGTACGCCAGATCATCACCCGCGTCGGCCACTGGCTGGCGGAGTCGCTGCCGGAAATGGCCGAGATGGCGACCGAGAAAGTGCTGCGGCTGGCCGAGCACCTGGCAGCCGACCGGCTGGATTACATGTACGGGCAGTTGATGCGGATGTGGACCGCGACGAGCGCGCCGAAATATCTCGCCGGGGCTGCGCGGATGGCCTTGGCGCTTTCCCGGCACGGCATCGTCGGCGGCAAGATCGAGGCGCTGGCGGCCGACGCCACCCTTGGCCCGTTGCCCGACGACGTTTGGGAAGAGGAAGCCTCGCCTCCCCCTGTCGAGGACTGCTCACCTGCGGCTGATCCCGCCCCCATGGCCGCAGCGCCTCCTGCCGCTGTTTCGGCCGCAAAGTCTTCCGCCAGCGGCGCTTGCAGCTCGCCAGCGGCAACTGAAACCAGCAGCGATCCGACGTTCCAGGCGATGCTGCGGACCCTGCGCAGCGCCGAGCTCACGCCGCGATCTCGCCGGCTCGGCCTCGCGCCACAACGGCTCGCGCCGGCCACGTCCTGAAGCTTTATCGAATCTTCACCCGCGCAGAGTACCTCCGCTCACCAGCAGCGGCTACGATAGTCCGCGCACAGAACGATCGAACCCGTTCACCTCACTGAGGCAAGCCATGCGTGGTGCATTTCGGTTCGCAGCCAGCGTTGGAACTTTCTTGCTCTTGGCTGCCGGCGCTATGGCGCAGCAGCCAAGGCCCGCGGCGCCGCCGGCGTTTCCCGGCCCGATCGAAGGCGGCTACCTGCTGCCCAACGGCTGGCGCGTGACGCCGGTGGGGCAACAGGTGCTGCTCACCGACTTGCCGCTCAATATCCTCACGTCGGCCGACGGCAAGTACGCCTTCGTAGCGACGAGCGGCTACAACGCCCACGAGCTGACCGTCGTTGAATTGGCGAGCGGCCGCAAAGTCACCAATGACACCGCCCGCCAAAGCTGGTTTGGGCTGGCCCAGAACGAGGCCACCGGGCAGATCTGGTGGTCGGGCGGCGGCGGAGCCGTGCTGCACTCGTTCCGCTGGACCGGCGAAAAGCTGGAAGCCGGCCCGTCCTATCCGCCGGCTGCCGCCCCGGACCCCAACAAGCCGGAGGAAGGCCCGCCGCCGGGATTTCGCACCGGCATCTGCCTGGATGCCAAGAGCGGAACCATGTACTCGCTCACGATCCTGGCCAAAGGTGGCAACAAGTCCTTTGCCTGGGGCGACGCGACGACGGACGAAAACAGCGGCGGGGGAATCAGCCGGCACAACATGAAAGATGAGATGGGCGACATGTCCGCGCCCTGCGGCGTGCGGCCGTACGACGTCGTGCTGGCCCGCAACGGGCTGCTCTATGTGAGCGACTGGGCCAAGCGCGTGGTGCTGGTCGTCGATCCGCAGTCGCTGCGGACGGTCGGCCGCATTCCCGTCGGCGAGCATCCGAACCAGCTGGTGCTGCACCCGAAGGACGACCGGCTGTTCGTGGCCTGCGCCTCGAGCAACTGCGTTTCGGTGATCGACACCAAGGCGGGCACCGTGCAGGAGACGATCTACACCGCGCTGTTCCCGCAGTCGCCCGAAGGCAGCACGCCCGACGCCCTGGCGATCGAGCCCGACGGTGAAACGCTGTTTGTGGCCAACGCCGACAACAACTGCGTCGCGGTGATCGACATCGAAGCCCCGCGCCGCAGCCAGGTGAAGGGTTTCATCCCGACCGGCTGGTACCCGACGTCGGTCGCCGTCAGCCGCGATAGCAAGCAGCTCCTGATCGGCGTGGGCAAGGGCAACCAAACGGCGTCCAACAAGCCGGAGGAGGCCCGGTTGGCCGAGGCGCTCGCCAGGCCGGCTGGCGAAGGCGGCTACAAGCGGATTCCTTTCCCGCACGTGGGCACGACGCTCTCCGGGGCGCTGTCGATCGTGCCGATGCCCAGCGAAGAGCAATTGAAGAAGTACACCGACCAGGTCTATCGCAACTGCCCGTACTCCGACAAGCAGCTCACGCTCGCGCCGAGCGACCGCAAGACGGCGATTCC
>DASRJB010000429.1:0-2052 GCA_035649715.1 Pirellulaceae bacterium | reverse complement strand
TACCGCCTGGTCTTTTCATTCCGCTGGGCAGCTCGTCTTTGGCCGTGGCGCCGTGGCGCAGCTCGGCGAGCTCGTCGCCCGCCGTCGGCTCCGCAGTGTTTTGGTCGTGACCGATCGGCGGCTCGCGACGGCCGGACTCGTCGAGCGAGTCCTGGCGCCGCTCGCTGCCGCGGGAATCGCCACGCATGTCTTCGACGAGGGTGAGCCCGAGCCGAGCATCGCGGTGGCTCTGCGGGCGGCCGATGCGGCGGCGCGCCTGGCTCCCGATTGCGTGCTGGGCCTGGGGGGCGGCAGCAACATGGATCTGGCGAAGATCACGGCAATCCTCATCACCCACGGCGGTCCTCCGAGCCGCTACTTCGGCTTCGGCAACGTGCCCGGACCGGTGCTGCCGCTGGTCTGCGTGCCGACTACGGCCGGCACCGGCAGCGAAGTGAGCCACGCTGCCGTTCTCACCGACACGGAGAACCACATCAAGGTCAGCACCCTAAGCCAGTTCTTGCGTCCGGCACTGGCCCTCGTCGATCCGGCACTCACTGACAGCTGCCCGCGACAAGTGACGGCCGATAGCGGCATCGATGCACTCACCCATGCCATCGAGGCCTATACGGCGACGGACTATCAAGACCTGGAAGCTGGCCCGCACGAGCCGGTCGCCTACGAAGGTCGGCATCCGCTGGGGATGTGCCTGGCCGAAAAGGCCATCGCGCTTATCGGCGAGCATCTCGTGACCGCGGTGAAGGACGGAGCGAACCGGGCGGCCCGCGACGGCATGGCCCTGGCTGCCACGGTTGCCGGTCTGGCATTCTCCAACTGCGCAGTTGCGCTCGTCCACGCCTTGGAGTATCCGCTAGGCGCCGTGCTGCACTGTTCGCACGGCGCGGGCAATGGACTCCTGTTGCCGCACGTGATGCGTTACAACCTGTCAGCCCGCGCTGAGTCGCAGGCGGCCATCGCCCGACTGCTCGGCGAAAACGTGGCCGGTCTTTCATCCGCAGCGGCCGCCGAGCGAGCCATCGCCGCTGTCCAGCGCATCGCCCGGGCCATCGGCATTCCCCAGCGGATCCGCGATCTGGGCGGCAATCGCGAGCAATTGCCCGTGTT
The DNA here is from genome assembly GCA_035649715.1 of Pirellulaceae bacterium. GTDB lineage: Bacteria > Planctomycetota > Planctomycetia > Pirellulales > Pirellulaceae > CAYLLN01. Next base: position 948 of record DASRJB010000429.1, on the reverse strand, counting down.
TGCCGAAAAGGCCTTCGCCATCAAACGCCTGATGAACACCAATCCGCGTCGGCCGACCCAGGCCGATTTGCTGGCGATCCTGGAGGCAGCTTTTTAGCCGCCGATTCGCGTTTCCCTCCCTCGCGGGCTAGCACGCTGGCTGCGTATGATGGTGGGCGTCCCACTTCCCCCGCTTGATCCAGGAGCCGCCGCCATGTGCCGCTTTGCCTTCTTGTTTGTTACCAGCGTCGCCCTGCTCGCCCCTTGGGCCGCTGCTGCCGACCCCGCCCCAAACACACTCAGCGAAGAAGAAAAATCCGCCGGTTGGAAGCTGCTCTTCGACGGCAAATCCACTGCCGGCTGGCGGAACTACAAGAAGACCGACGTTAGTCCCGGCTGGAAAGTCGAAAACGGCGCGCTGGTGCGGGCTGGTCAGGGCGCGGGCGACATCATCACGACGGACAAGTTCGACGCCTTTGAGTTCAGCGTCGAATACAACATCTCGAAGGAAGGCAACAGTGGCCTCATGTTCCACGTCACCGAGGACGGCGGCGCTCCGTGGCACAGCGGCCCCGAAATTCAAATCCAGGACAACAAGGACGGCCATGACCCGCAGCTCTCGGGCTGGCTCTATCAGCTTTATAAGCCCGAGATCGACGCCACCAAACCGGCCGGTGAGTGGAACCAGCTCCGCATTCTGATCACGCCCGAGAAGTGCGCCACCTGGATGAACGGCAAGCTCTATTACGAGTATGTCAAAGGCTCCAAGGACTGGGACGAGCGGGTCGCCAAGAGCAAGTTCGCCACAATGCCCGCGTTCGGCAAGGCGACGAGCGGCCACATCTGTCTCCAGGACCACGGCAACCTCGTCAGCTTCCGCAACATCAAGATTCGGCCGATCAAATAGCCGCGGCTATGGGTCGCGCTGGCCTCGGCCGGGAGGGCGAGGCTCCTGCCGAGCCGCGCGGC
>DASRJB010000428.1:0-2920 GCA_035649715.1 Pirellulaceae bacterium | reverse complement strand
CGAACAAGCTCAAACTGTATCAGGACCGCCTGCCGCCCGGATCGCACCGCATTCCGGTGGTGCATCTGCCCAAGACCATCGACAACGATTACATGGGCATCGACTTCACGTTCGGCTATTTCACCGCCGTCGAGACGCTGGCGGCGGAGATCCGCAATTTGCTGTACGACGCCGAAGCCAGCCAGGCCTATTTCCTGACCGAGACGATGGGCCGCTCTGCCGGCTGGCTGGCCTACGGCGCGGCGATCGCCGGCGAGGCGTCGCTGGTGATCAGCGTCGAGGACATCATCGGCACCTACCGCGTCCGGGAAACAGTGACCGACGAGGCCACCGGGCAGACCGAAGAACGCGAGGTGATGGACGTCGAGCGGGTCGTGGCCCGCATCGTCAAGACCATGACCGCCCGCGACGCCGAGGGCAAGCATTTTGGCGTGATCGTGCTGGCCGAAGGACTGGCCGAGCTGCTGCCCATGAAATACTTGAAGGGCATTCCCCGCGACGAGCACGGCCACATCTCGATCTCGCACGTCAACCTCGGCCGGATGTTCGCCAAGCTGGTTAGCGACGAATACAAGCGCCAGACTGGCAATCCGCGAAAGGTCACGGGTCTGCAGCTGGGCTACGAGTCGCGCTGCTCTCGCCCGCAGGCCTTCGACGTGATGCTCGGCAGCCAGCTCGGCGTCGGAGCTTACCGGGCCCTCGTCGAGGAAGGCCTCAACGGCGTCATGGTCAGCGTCGTCGGCCAGCTCCAGCTGCACTTCGTTCCGTTCGAGCGGCTGATCGATCCGCAAACCCTGGTCACCGTCGTCCGCTACATCGAGCCCAACAGCGACTTCCACCGGCTCGCGCGGTTCCTGGAAACTTACGTCAACGAGTAGTGGCGGTGGATGCGGAATATGGGCACGCCGGCGCCTGTCAATCCGTATGCCTCGCCGGCGCCCGCGCCGCCGGGCCGGCCGCCCGATTTTCGCGACCTGGCGGTCGAAGAGAGCCGCCGGCTGATCGCCGCGGCGTCCGGACTGCCGCTGGAGCGGCAGCCGTTCTCGCTGTGCGTGCCGGTTGAGAACCCGGATTTGACGCTCTTGCGCAAGGTCAAGACAGGCCTGGTGCTGCGGCTGGTCTTCGGCCTGGCAGGGCTCGCGGGAGGAGGCATTCTGGCGGCGATCGAAGAGAAAGGCGGTTTTCCGCCGCAATTGCCCGACGCGCTCATTCTCGGCGTCGCCGTCTGCTCATCGCTGGGGGGAATGCTGCTGCTCGTTTCCAGTGCGACCTTTTTCCGGCGGCTGGTGCGGCGGGCCCTCGGCGAGCGATTCGACCAGGCGCAGGCGACCGGCAGCGCGTTTGGCTCGCTGATCGTCGGCGTGGAGGACTGGTCCACGTTTCGGCGGATGAAACTAGCGCCGGAGGATTTCGCCTGCGTCTTTTTCGACGAGGCGGCGGCCTGCGTGCGGCTGGAAGGCGCACGGTTCCGGTACTTCATCCGCGCGGCGGACGTGGTTTCGCTGAGCGAGGTCGCCGGCGCGTCAACCGTCGGCACGCAGATCGTCTACCGCATCGGCCGGACGACGCTGGGGATCACGCTGCAGTACGACAGCTTTCTGCACGAACTGCGGCGGCAGACGATCGGCGCACGGCACACGCCGCTGTGGACGCCGCTGACGACGACGCTGCGGCGCCAATAGATTACTGGGCGAGCATCCGCAGGAACTCGCGGAGCAGGTGGGCGTTGTCCATCCAGTACCGGGAGGTGACGAAGTGGCCGTCGCGGACGACCGACTGATCGACGTACTTCGCGCCGCCTTGCTCGGCGTCGAGGCGGCACTTGGGCACCGTCGTGACGGTGCGGCCGGCGATGATCCCGGCGGCGGTGAGAATCTCGATGCCGTGGCAGACGCAGGCGATCGGTTTGCCGGCGGCGTGAATCTCGCGCATCACGCGCAGCAGCTCCGCGTTGTAGCGGATGTACTCCGGCGCGCGGCCGCCCGAGACGAACGCGCCGGCGAAGTCGCTGCCTTTGGCATCCGCAAAGGCGAGCGACGCCTTGATGAAGTAGCCCGGACGCTCCTGCGTGATGTCCCACGGCACAGCCGAGTCCGGCGGGATCTCGTGCAGCACCGTGTGATAGAGCCGCGCCTCCGGGCCGGCGACGACGACTTCGTAGCCGTCCTCCTGAAGGCGGAAGTACGGATAGAACGTATCCATCGCCTCGGTCGCATCGCCGAGCGGCATGAAGATCTTGGGCATAGTGGGGAGGGTCAGTAGTCAGTGGTCAGTTGTCAGTGGAGAGTATCGCAGCGATTCGCGCCCCTCGCCACTGACAACTGACTACTGACCACTGACAACTCACGCCCTCTTCACTCCGCCCCTGACCATCGCGTCAGCCAGGTGACCGTAGCACTGGCTTGCTGCGGTCAGCGGATCGTAGCCCGGCTGGTTCGAGACCTGGCTGCTGACCTCGACGAGCACGTCGCCGCGATAGCTCGACGCCGCGAGCAGCTTGAAATACTGGACGTAGTCGGTGGAGCCGCGGCCGGGCAGCAGGAAGCCGCGCTTGCCCTGGGCGTGCTCGGTGTCCTTGACGTGGATGAAGGCCGACTTCGGCACCAGCGAGGTCATCGTTTCCTGGATTGCCAGGCCCTGGAGCTCGAAATGGCTGTAGTCGTAAGCCGCTTGCATGCAAGGACTTGCGACTTTTTCCAGGAGCCAGAGCAGCTGCTCGGGCCGCTGCACGGCGTTGCTGACATGGGCCTTGATCGCCACCACGACCTCGGCCTCCGCTGCAACCTTCGCCCAGTCGCGCAGCCGCTGGGCCAGCCGGTCTTTGACCGCCTCGAATTCGCCCGGCTTGCCGCCCAGGATCGTTTCGACGAGCGGGCGCTTGGGCTGAAAGGCGGCGGGCATTTCGGGAGCGAGGTCGCGG
>DASRJB010000427.1:0-2462 GCA_035649715.1 Pirellulaceae bacterium | reverse complement strand
TCTCCGTGCGATAGCCGTCCTTCATCACGGTGATTTTCCGCGTGCCGTAATAGACGAACGACGCGGAGCAGGGTGTCGTGCCGATCTCCTGGTCATCGACATAGACCTGCGCGCCGGGCGGAAACGTGCGGACCGTCAGTCGGCGCCGCACGCAGCCGCTGGTGGCGCAGACGGCAAGAAGTCCCGCCGCGAGCGCCAGGCGAATCCATTGGTGGCGTGAATCGTCTCGCAACATGCGCATGCTGTCGCCGGAACTGGTGAAAAAGAGGCCGGAGTATAGGAACCACCGCTCCACCGGCCCAGAGCAACTGCTCGCGCCGCGAATTCGGCTTGCCCTGCAGCCGGCCGCGACTAAGTTGATAGTCCATCGGGATTTGCGGCTGCAATCGAGCTCCGAAAACTGATTACCGGCCGCTTGAAAGCCCGATAGAATACCGAAGCTGGGCAGTTGCGGCGTTGTGCGCCGCCCTGGCAGCTTCGTGGGGGACGAAAGGCGTTCACGGTGGCAGCAGTGAATGGCTTGCAAACGGCGGCCTTGACCGACGTCGGCATGCGCCGTGCGACGAACCAGGACTCGCATGCGCTGCTGCTTGCCGAAACGCCCGAAATGTTCGCGACCCGCGGCCATCTGCTGATGGTGGCCGACGGCATGGGGGCCCACGCCGCGGGCGAATTGGCCAGCAAGCTGGCCGCGGACGGCGTGCCGCACCTCTATCACAAGTACCGGGAGTTCTCCGCCCCGGAAGCACTCCAGCGGGCGATCCGCGAGACGAATACCGAGATCAACCGCCGCGGCACCGCCAGCGCTGACTTCCACAACATGGGGACGACCAGCAGCGTCCTCGTGCTGCTGCCGCAAGGAGCGCTGGCCGCGCACGTCGGCGACAGCCGTATCTATCGCCTCCGCGGCGGCACGCTGAGCCAGTTGACGTTCGACCACAGCCTGCAATGGGAGCTGCAAGCTTCGGGGCAGCTGCCGGCCGGAACCGACATCGCCGCGGTCGTGCCCAAGAACGTCATCACGCGCTCGCTCGGCCCAAACATCAACGTGCAGGTGGACCTGGAAGGGCCGCACCCGATCGCTCCGGGCGACATTTACATGCTGTGCAGCGACGGCTTGACCGGCCGCGTGGAAGACGCCGAGATCGGCGCGATCCTCAGCTGCCTGCCGCCGCAGGAAGCGGCCCAGTCGCTCGTCGATCTGGCGAATCTCCGCGGCGGGCCCGACAACGTGACCGTCCTCGTCGCCCGGATCGCCAGCAAGGACCTCGCCACGGGTGCTACCCACGCCGAGCCGCTGCGGATCGGCGCTTCGAGCGAGCGGCCCGCGGCTCATCCGGCGACCTGGATCATCGGGGCGGTGTGCCTGCTCATTGGGATCGTGCTGGCGCTCACCGGCCGCCTCATTCCCGCGGCGGTGGCCGTTGGCATCGGCGCTGTCGCCGGCCTGGTTGGCTTGGTGCAGCGCTTTGGCGTGGCCGGCGGCACGGTGCTGGGGAACGGGCATATGCTCGGACGCGGGCCCTACACGAGCGTCGCCTGCCCGCCCAGCCACGAGCTGGCTCTGAAGCTCGCCGCCACCTTGGACGAGCTCCGCTCCGCGGCCCGCGAAGGAAACTGGGACATCAACTGGAAGCCGCTCGACGATGCCTGCCGGCAGGCTCAGTCCGCGGACCAGGCCGGCAATTTCGCCGACGCCGTCCGCCACTATTGCCGCGGCATCTCTTACATGATGAAACAGCTCCGCCTGCAGAACGTGCGGCACGGCGACAACTCGGTGCACGACTGACGCCGCTCCGCCGCGCTTCTGGCTGCGGTTATGATGGATTCTTATGGTCAGCGATTTGACCCATTTCGACGACACCGGCGCTAGCCGGATGGTCGATGTCGGCGACAAACCCGCGACCCAGCGATTCGCGCGGGCCAGCGGCCGTGTGGTGATGCAGCCGGCGACGTTGGCCCGAATCCGGCAGCGGCCCTTCGCCAAAGGGGACGTGCTGGAAGTCGCCCGCCTGGCGGGAATCATGGCGGCCAAGCGGACCGGCGAGTTGATCCCCCTCTGCCATCCGCTGCCGCTGGACGGCGTGAACATCGATTTTGCCTTCCCCGATGACCGCACAGTGGCGATTACGGCCGAAGTGCGGGTGACCGCCAAAACGGGCGTCGAGATGGAGGCTTTGACAGCCATAAGTGTCGCTGCATTAACGATTTACGACATGTGCAAGGCGATCGACCGGGGAATGTCCATCGAGCGTGTGCAGCTTGACGAGAAAGCCGGCGGCAAGAGCGGGCACTTCGTCCGTGAAGAGCAGCCGCCGACTGCGGGTACGTGAAAGTGGGGCAGACATTCCTGTCTGCCATGCTCCTATTATGGCAGGCTGGAAAGCCTGCCCCACTCGGATGCACACCGCGACGAAACCGCCCGACTTGCTTCGCAGCCTTTATGCTCCGATCGCCGCCGA
>DASRJB010000426.1:0-7238 GCA_035649715.1 Pirellulaceae bacterium | reverse complement strand
AGCAGCTCACCGCGACGGCCTTCCACCGCAACACCCAGACCAACAACGAGGGCGGCACCAACGACGAGGAGTACCGGAACGTCGCGGTCGTCGACCGGGTCAACACCACCATGGCGGTCTGGATGGGGACGACCATTGCCTGCGCCCAGTGCCACAACCACAAGTACGACCCGATCTCGCAGGAAGAGTTCTTCCGGCTGTTCGCGCTGTTCAACAATACGGCCGACGCGGACCGACGCGACGAAAGCCCGCTGCTGGAGCGCTGGTCGCCGCAGCAAATCGAGCAACGGGAAATCCTCGAAGAAGAAATCGCCGCCATTGAGAAGGAAAGAGAAGAGGACAAGGAGAAGAACAAGGACCGCCTGGCGGCGTTGAAGAAATCCCTGGCCGAGATCAAGCCGGAAAAGTCGGTGCCGATTCAGCGCGAGCTGCCGGCCGATCAGCGGCGGGTGACGAAGCTCCAACACCGGGGCAACTACCTCGACGTCGGCCAGGAAGTGACCGCCGGAACGCCGGCCGCTTTCCCGCCGCTGCCCGAGGACGCGCAGCCCGCCGGCGGAAACACTGCGCAGCCCGCCGCCGGAAACACTGCACCGGCCGACCGCCTCGCGCTGGCCCGCTGGCTGGTGTCGCCCGAGAACCCGCTGACGGCCCGCGTTTTGGCCAACCGCTTCTGGGAGCAGATCTTTGGCATCGGCCTGGTCGCCACCAGCGAGGAATTCGGCTCGCAGGGCGAGCTGCCGTCGCATCCGGAGCTGCTCGACTGGCTCGCCACGGAGCTCGAGCGGCTGAACTGGGACCAGAAGGCGTTTTTGAAAGTGCTGGTGATGTCGGCGGCCTACCGGCAGTCGTCGCGCGTCACGCCCGAGCTGGCCGCCCGCGATCCCGACAACCGCCTGCTGGCCCGCGGCCCGCGCGTGCGGCTTTCTGCCGAGATGGTCCGCGACCAGGCTCTGGCGGTGAGCGGCCTCCTGAGCCCGAAGCTGTTCGGCCCTCCGGTGAAGCCGCCGCAGCCCGCGCTGGGACTGAGCGCGGCGTTTGGCAGCGGCATCGACTGGCAGGCTTCGAAAGGCGAGGACAAGCATCGCCGGGCGCTCTACACCACCTGGCGGCGCTCGAGCCCGTATCCCTCGATGACCACCTTCGACGCGCCGAACCGCGAGGTCTGCACGCTCCGCCGCTCGCGGACCAACACGCCGCTGCAGGCCCTCGTCACGCTGAATGACCCGGTCTACATCGAAGCGGCGCAATCGCTCGCGCGGCGGGTCGTCCAGGGCGGCGCTGAAACGGGCGAGCGGATCGACTTTGCCTTCCGCCTCTGCCTGTCGCGGCCGCCTACCGCCGCCGAAGCCTCGCGGCTGATAAAGCTCCTGGACGAAACGCTCGCCGAGTTCCGCGACGATGCCGAGTCGGCGAAGAAGATGGCGACCGATCCGCTGGGCGCCGCGCCAGAGGGCGCTGACCTCGCCCAACTGGCCGCCTGGACCGTCGTCGCTAATGTCATTCTGAATCTCGATGAGATGCTGATGAAACGCTAACGTAGAGCAAGCGTCCTCGCTTGCTCACGCCTCCATTTTGTTGAACGCCGCGCGTCAGCAGCCCCGAGCACCGAGCCAATGAGTTGCGAGACCATCACCCGTCGGAACCTGCCCCATTGGTGTGTGCCGTGCGCGATCCATTTCGTCACCTTTCGGCTCGCCGGATCGCTGCCGCGAGACGTCATTGATGGACTGAAGCAGCGCAGGCGAGAGTTGTTGTCGAAGGCCTCGGCCGGGGTCTCTGCTTCCGAGCATCGGCAGCGAGCTCACAAGCTGCTCTTTGCTGCTTACGATGACTATCTTGATAGTCACCGACAAATCGATTGGCTGCTAGATCCGCGAATTGCGGCGCTGGTGCGGAGCAGTCTGTACCATTTGCACGGCAAGAAGATTGTGCTGTGGGCTTATTCCATCATGCCCAATCATGTCCATGCATTGTTCGCCCCTATGCTGGGGGCGGAGAACGAGCGACAGGCACTGGACGACGAGATTGGCGAGAACGAAGATCGAGGTCCTCTAGCCGGCATCATGCACAGCCTCAAGGGCTACACTGCCCACCAGGCGAACAAAATCCTCGGGCGCAGCGGGGCTTTCTGGCAGCACGAGTCGTACGACCATTGGATTCGCGACGAGAATGAGCTGGAGCGCGTCGTCGACTATATTAGTGCGAACGCAGTCAAGGCGCAGCTTGCGCAACGAACGACGGACTGGTATTGGTGTTCGGCTCACGATCGGTTCCTGACCGACGGAGATTCTACCGGCTGGTTGAATTTACCGTTGCCGTCGGACCTGGCAGTCCAATCCAAACTTGAATAGAGAATTGCACAAGCGAGGACGCTTATGCTACGAGTCACCCGCCGCCATTTCCTCCGCGACGCGCAGCTTGGCATCGGGGCGATTGCCCTCTCGTCGCTGCTGGCCCGCGACGGAGTTGCCGCGCCGCTGCCGGCGGCGATCAATCCGCTCGCGGCCCGGCAGCCGCACTTTCCGGCGAAGGCCAAGCAGGTCATTTACCTTCACATGACCGGCTCGCCCCCGAACCTGGACTTGTGGGACTTTAAGCCGGAGCTGGTCAAGCGCAGCGGCGAGGATTGCCCGGAGACGTTCTTGAAGGGCCGGACGTTTGCCTTCACCTCGGGCGTACCCAAGCTGCTCGGAACGCCCCGCAAGTTTGAGCAGCACGGCCAGGGCGGCCAGTGGATGTCCGACGCCGTTCCGAACTTGCACGAGCTGGCCGACGAGATGTGCATGGTTCATTCCATGTACACCGAGCAGTTCAACCACGCTCCGGCCGAGCTATTGCTCTACACCGGCTCGCCCCGCTCGGGCCGGCCGGCGATGGGCGCCTGGGTGACGTATGGCCTGGGCTCGGAGAACGAGGACCTGCCGGGCTACGTCGTGCTCATCAGCAGCGGCGTGCAGCCCAACGGCGGCAAGAACAGCTTTGGCAGCGGTTTCCTGCCCTCGGTGTTTCAGGGCGTGCAGTGCCGCAGCAAGGGCGACCCTGTGCTCTACGCCTCCGATCCGCCGGGCATGGATCGCGAGCTGCGCCGCAAGAGCCTCGACGCCCTTCGCGACCTCAACGAACTGCAGGCTGCCGAGTTGGGCCATCCCGAAACGGCCACGCGCATCGCCCAGTACGAGCTGGCCTATCGCATGCAGGTCGCCGTGCCCGAAGTGATGGACATTACGCGCGAGTCACAGCAGACGCTGGAGGCGTACGGGGCCAAGCCGGGCGAGGCGAGCCTGGCGAACAACTGCCTCCTGGCCCGCCGGCTGATCGAGCAGGGCGTGCGGTTCGTGCAGCTCTTCGACTGGGGCTGGGACTTCCACGGCACGAATCCCAAGGAAGACATCCGCGACGGCCTGACCACCAAATGCGCGACGATGGATAGGCCCGTGGCGGCCCTGCTGAAGGACCTCAAGCAGCGCGGCCTCTTGGAATCGACGCTGGTGATCTGGGGCGGCGAGTTCGGCCGCACGCCGTTCCGCGAGGGCCGCACCGCCAAGGGGAACGTGCTGGGCCGCGACCACTATCCCGACTGCTTCACGATGTGGATGGCCGGCGGAGGCGCCCGCGGCGGTTACTCCCACGGCCAGACCGACGAACTGGGCTTCGGCATCGCCCAGGACAAGGTCCATATCCACGACCTGCAGGCCACGATCCTGCACCTGCTTGGCTTCGACCACACGCGACTCATCCACCGATTTCAGGGCCGCGACTATCGGCTGACCGACGTGCACGGCCGCGTGGTCAAAGAGCTGTTGGCCTGAATTGCAACCGCGCGACTAGGCAGAACTCTTGGCGGCAAGGTCGCCATCGGGAAGCTCCGGCTCGATGACGCGGATGCTCTTCCAGCGGCCCTGAATGAAGCGACCGAGGTAGCTCAGCCCGAGGGCAAACAACCAGATCGTCATTACCCACCACCAGCCGTAAAGGCCGTAGCCGGTCTCTTGCCAGCGGTAGTGGCGCTCCAGTAAGAGGCCGGTGACGATCGAGATGAAAGAAATGGTCGTGGCGTTAATGAGCACAAATCGCGTGTCTCCAGCGCCGCGGAGCGCCCCGACCAGGACGATCTGCATGGCATCGAAGAAGCAATACAGCGCGACGAACCACAGCAGCTGGATCGTGGTCTGCCGCACCGCCGGAAAAGTCGCCTTGTCGGCGAACGCGGTGTGCAGCGTCAGGAACCAGTCGGGCACGGCGAGATACATTGCGGCACAGAGGCCGGTGTAGAGCATGGCGAGGGCCATGGCGCTCCAGGTCGCCCGCGCGGCCAGGTCGGGGCGGTTCTCACCGAGCTTCTGGCCGACGAGCGTGCTGACCGCGATGTTCAGCCCGATCATCGGCACGAAGGCGACCGCGTTGATCGTGAAGGCCAGCGACGTGGCCGCCCCGGCGACGAGGCTAACCGCGGTGACCGCGTTGGTCAGGACCGTGAACGCTCCGCCTTCGATCAATTGCGGCAATCCGCTGGGCAGGCCGAACCGAATGAGGCGGCGGAAGATCTCCCAGTCGAAGCGGTTGTCGTCCAGGCCAAATGGCTCGCGCTCCTGCGGCCGCCGCATGAGCAGCCAGAACATGAGGACCGTGGCCCAGTTCGAGATCACCGTCGTCAAGGCCGCGCCGGCGATACCCATTTCCGGCAGGCCGAGGGCTCCGAAGATGAACGCATATTCCAGGCAGATATCGAGCAGCGTCCCCGCCGCGTTGACGAGCATCACGATGCCCGTGAAGCCGCGGCCGGTATAGAAGCTCGACTGGGCGTTGGAGATCACCACCGCACCCGCCCCGAAAGCCAGCACCTGGAAATAGATAACTTCGAGCCGCTGCACCTGCGGCGTGTGAGCGACCAGCGCAAATATCCACGGGGCGAGCGGCACCGCCAGCAGAAACAGCGGCACGGTTGCCCAGCCGAACCAGATGCCTTGCTTCACGGCGACGCCGATCCGCTTGGGCCGACCCGCGCCGTGGTACTGGGCGACAAAGGTGTTGACGAACGACGCGATGCCACTCGGCAGGCAGATCAGCACCCAGTGGAACATGCCGCCCGGCAGGGCCGCGGCGGTTGCCTCGGGCGAGTACCAGCTCAAGTACAGCCGGTCGATGAACCACATCACCGACCAGAACGCCGTCTGCACGATCAGCGGCAGCGAAATCGCCAGCACCTCGCGCGGCCCGCACGGCTGCGACCACCAGCCGGTCGCCTCCGCGGGCTTTGCGAAGGGCTCCGCAGGCGGCGACGGCAAGTCGGCCAAGGCGGGCGCGTCAGGCGCAAGCGGGATGTCCGTGGAGGAAGACAGGCGGGGCTCCGTGTGTCGGTCGAAGGCGAGGGACGGTCGAGTGCGGACAGCGCCGCAAGGGAACAGGTTCGCGGCGGCCCTGTACCCTAAGGCTGCCAGGCCGCCCGCGTAAAGGTAGAGTAGGGAAATTCCAAACCGATGCAGGACGACGCTTGAATCTTCCCCAGCTTGCCGCGACCGCCTTCCTTTTCATTCTGCTCGCCGTGCCGCCGGTCGTGCTGGTGATTGTGCTGGCCCGCAGCAACATGAACCCGATCCAGTGCTGCCTGTGGGGCGCGGCGTACCTGCTCTCCAAGTTGCTCTGGCGGGCGCAGTGGCCGGGCTGGCTGCCGCTGGCGGAGGGGCAGGGGGCGATCATCGTCTGCAATCACCGCAGCAGCGTCGATCCGTTCTTCGTGCAGACGGGCACCAGCCGCAAGGTGCACTGGCTGGTGGCCCGCGAGTATTGCGAGCATCCGGCGTTTCGCTGGTTCCTCTCGGCCTGCGAGGTGATTCCGGTCAATCGCGGCGGCGTCGATACGGCGGCGACCAAAGCCGCGATCCGCTACGTCGCGGAGGGCGGACTGGTCGGCATGTTGCCGGAGGGCCGCATCAACATGACCGAGGAATTCATGCTGCCGTGCCGGCCGGGGGCGGCACTGGTGGCACTCAAGGCCAAGGCCGTCGTCGTGCCGTGCTATATCCAGGGAGCTCCCTACCGGCGATACCCGTGGAGCCCGCTGCTGATGCCCGCGCGGGTTGAGGTGCGGTTCGGCCGTCCGGTCGATCTGTCCGACCTCTTCGATCGAGAGGGTGAGTCCGGCGTCGTGCAGACGGCGATGCTCCGCATTCTTCGCGCGCTGGCCGAAACCGCCGGCCGCCCCGATTTCCAGCCGCAGCTCGCCGGCCGCAACTGGAAGCCGACGCAGGAAGAGCTCGATGCCGCGATGGACGCCGCCGACGAGCGGGCGGGCCGGCCGGGCGGCTAGCTACTCCGGCTCAATCTCCCGCACGACGCCGGCAGTCAGGAACACCAGCCGCGCCGAGACGCGCGCCGGCTCGAGCTTCAGGAGCTGCGCGGTGGCCGTGCGGTAGGCTTCGAGCTGCGGCCGATAGAACTCGACTTTCTTGGCCAGTCCTCGGGAGTCACTCGCGGCGACCTCGTCGGTCTTGAAATCGACGATATCCGCAGCGATCGCGCGGCCAGCCTGTTTGAGCACGACCAGGCGATCGATGCTGCCGCCGAGCAGCCGCTCGCCGGTGCGGATGTCGAACTTGCGCTCGCGGATGGCGCGCAGCGGCTCATCGGCGGCGTGCCGCGCGTAATACGAGCGGTGCAGGACCGCCGCGACATGGGAAGCGGCTAGCTGCTGGCGAAAGCGCTGCGCCAGATCGGCCTGCTGCTGATAGACGCCGCCGATTTCCGCCCGCAGTCGAGCGGCGACCTGCCGCAGCAGCTCGTCTGTCGGAAATCCGTCGTCGAGCCACTCGATCTGCTCAAGCCAGGCGTGAATCAGCGTCCCAGTGCCGAGCGCACCCGCCGCCCTGGGCCGCAGGAGATCGGCCGGGTCGATGCGCGCACCCCCTTCCAGCGCCGACGGACTGGTGATCTCCAGTCCGCGATCGCGGCGGGCCGCGGGCGGCGCCAGGGCGATGGGAGGGCGAGCCACCCGCCGAGCCGCCTGGACGGGTCGTCCCGGCTCGGCAGGAGCCTCGCCCTCCCGCGTCCGCCACCACTGCCGGTCCCCTAGCTCGAAGAGCACCCGCCCGCCGCTGGCCGGCTGACCCTCGGCCAGCGCCGCTCGCAGCAGGCCGCCGAAGGTTTTGGGCAGGCTCCGCTCGTTTGCCTTGGCCGGCGCCAGGATCAAATGCAGCGCGTGGACTGCCCGCGTCATCGCGACGTACAACACGCACAGC
>DASRJB010000425.1:0-8161 GCA_035649715.1 Pirellulaceae bacterium | reverse complement strand
CTTTCAGCGGGCCGAGGGCTGCCGCGCCATCGACCTGGATGGCCGCGAGCTGATCGACCTCTGCTGCAGCCACGGGGCGACGCTGCTGGGGCACGGCGATCCGCGGGTCCGGGACGCGCTGCTGGACGCGCTGGCCCGCGGGGCGGCTTGCTCGTACGAGTCGGAGCTGCACGCCCAGCTGGCCGAGCTGCTCTGCCGTTCGGTGCCCTGCCTGGAGCTGGTCCGCTTCACCGGCTCGGGCACCGAGGCGACGATGCACTGCCTCCGCCTCGCGCGGGCCTTCACCGGGCGGCAAAAGATCCTCCGGTTCGAAGGGAACTTTCATGGCTACCACGACCAGGTCATGTGGGCGGCTGTCGGTGACGCCGGGCAGTTTGCTCCTCAGCTGAAGCCCATCTCCACGGGCGTCGCCCCGAGTCTCGGCGACCAGCTGGTCCAGATTCCGTACAACCGGGCGGACCTGGTGGAGGAGGCCTTCGCCCGCTTTGGCGGCGAATTGGCCGCGGCGATCCTGGAGCCGGTCTACTACAACGCCGGCTGCATCGAACCGACAGCCGAATTCATTCAGACGCTGCGGCGGCTGACGCAGCAGCACGGCACGGTGCTGATCTTCGACGAAGTGCTGAGTGCGTTTCGCATGTGTTTGGGCGGGGCCCAGGAGCATCTGGGCGTCAAGCCCGACCTGTGCACACTCGGCAAGGCCGTCGGCGGCGGCTATCCGCTCAGCGTGTTCGGCGGCCGCCGCGACATCATGCAACGGCTGATGCCCGCCGGCGACTGCCAGCACAGCGGCACCTACAACGGCCATCCGGCCTGTGTGGCCGCGGGCCTGGCCGCGGTGCGGGCCTACGGCGAAAGCGGCTTCTACGTCCACATTCACGCGCTCTGCCACCGGCTGGTGCACGGCCTGCGCGAAATCTTAGCTCGCCACGGCGTCACGGCCCGCGTGCAAGGCTTGGGCGCACGCATTGGCATCTACTTCGGCCTGCCGGCCGACCAGGAAATCATGAGCTACGCCGACGCGCAGCGGCACGACCGCGCGACGTTGCTGCGATTCTACAAGCTGGCGATCGAACACGGCGTCTACTTCCACGACTACGGCGGCGCGCCCTGCCACCACGGCTTCTGCGCCGCGATGAAGATGGAAGACATGGACGAAGCGCTGGAGAGACTGGACGCTGTGGTGGCGCAGTTGTCAGGCCCGGAGGGCCGGTAGGTAGTAGCCCCGACCGTCAGGTCGGGGTTTGGAGTTAAACAGAACCATACAAAGGCCCGGAGGGCCGGCACTTCGCGAAGTCCCGTTGTGCCGGCCCTCCGGGCCTCTGCGGACTTTACCATCAAATCCCCGACCTCACGGTCGGGGCTATTTCCTGTCGGCCCTCCGGGCCTTCCTCATGAAGATCGCGATCGGCCAGCTCTGGCAGGAAACCAACACGCTCAATCCGCTGCCCACGACGCCGGCGGACTTTGAGGCGTTTGGCCTCCTGCGCGGGGCGGATCTGGTCCGGCAGATGGCCGAGACAAACGAGCTGGGGGGTTTTATCCAGTCGGTCCGCCGCTGGCCCGAGCAGCCGGAGATCGTGGGGCTCGTGCGGCTGCCGGCCTGGCCCGGCGGGCGGGCGACCGCGGAGACGTTTCAGTGGCTCCAGGACGAGCTGATCGGCTCACTTCAGCGCGCCTTGCCGGTCGATGGCGTGCTGCTGGCATTGCATGGGGCGCTGGCGGCGGACGAGCATCCCGACGTCGAAGGCGAAATCCTGGCGGCGGTGCGGCGCGTCGTCGGCAATGTGCCGGTCGTGGCGACGCTCGACCTGCACGCCAACGTCACGCCGGAAATGGCCGCAGCAGCCGACTCGCTGGTGCTCTATCACACCGCGCCGCACGTCGATGTATTCGAAACGGGCCAGCGCGGGGCGGCCGTCCTGCGGCGAATCTTGCTCGAAGGCGCGCGGCCGGTGACCGCGCTGGTGAAAGTGCCCTGCGTGCTACCCGCCGAGCGGGCCAATACGGAATTGGCAATCGGCGTCAGCGCCGAGCTGAAGCGGAAGCTCCAGGCGCTTGAATCGCGGCCCGAAGTGCTGACCGCAGGCCTGGCGACGGTGCAGCCGTGGCTCGACGTGCCACAGCTCGGCTCGGCAGTCATCGTCACGACCGACGGCCGCCCCGACCTGGCCGAGCAGGCCTGCCGCGAGATCGCCGCGGAATTATGGAGCCGCCGCGCGGAATACTTGCCGGAGCTGACATCGATCGAAGACGCCGTTCGCCAAGCGCACGAAAGTCCCGCGGGGCTGATTGTGCTCAGCGATGCCGCCGACGCGACCACCAGCGGCGCGCCGGGCGATAGCGTCTGGCTGCTCCAGGAATTGCTGAAATACGAGTGGCCGCGGCCGGTGCTGCTCACGCTCGTTGCGCCCGAGATCGTTGCCGCTGCGGAGCGGCTGGGCGTCGGCCAGACCTGGAGCGGCCAGGTCGGCGGCGTCCGCGATCGGCGGTTCGGCATCTCGATTCCAATTACCGCCAGCGTCGAGCGGCTGCTGGATGCCCGTTTTGTCCTGAACGGCCACCTCGGCAAGAATCTGCCCATCGACATGGGCCGAGCGGCCGTGCTGCGGATCGGTGAGATCCGCATCGTCGTCACCGCGCGGTCCGGGCCGCATTTTGCCCCCGAGCTGTTCCAGGCCGCCGGCCACGATCCGTTCGCCGCGGCCGTCGTCGTGGCCAAGAGCCCCGCCGGGTTTCGCGCCGTTTATGCTGCCCGGGCCGCGGCGATCTACAGCGTCCGCGCGCCCGGCTGTGCTCCCAGCGACTTTTGGAAGTACGAGTATCAGTACCGCCCGCGGCCGCTGTGGCCGTGGGAGGAGATCGACGGGTGGCAGCCGACGGTGGAGATGTTCCCGTCGGGGCGTCGGGAGCAAGATTAGGATTAGGATTACGATTAAGATTAGGACGCAGCTGGCTCTGCCCTAGTCCTAATCCTAATCCTAATCCCCTACGGCTGCCGCACGGCGATACCGTGCTTCGCGAGCGAGTCGATGAGCTGCGCCAGGTGCTGGCGGTCGCGGGTTTCGACGTCGCAGATCACGCGGACGCTGCTGACGTCGGGACCGGAGAAGACGCGCTCGTGCGTGATCTGCTGCACGCTCGCGCCGGCCTGGGCAATGATCGACGCGAGGTGAGCCAGGCCGCCGGGGCGATCGCTGATCGTGGCGATCAGGCGGGCCAGGCGGCCGTCGGCAGCCAGGCCGACTTCGATGATCCGCCCCAGTACCAGCGGGTCGATATTGCCGCCGCAGAGCAACAGCGCGACTGTCTTGCGCTTCAGCTCCGGCAATTGCCCGCTCAACAGCGCCGCCAGCGGCGCGGCGGCGGCGCCTTCGACGACCGATTTTTCCAGCTCGAGCAGCCGCAGGATCGAGAGGGCAATCTGCTCCTCGGAGACGGTGACCAGCCGATCGACGTGCTTTTCGGCGATGGCGAAGGCGTTGTCGCCCATCCGCGTCGTGGCCAGACCATCGGCCAGCGTCGGCCTGGCCGGGCAGACGACCGCGCGGCCCGCGGCCAGGGCCTGCGTAAAGCTCGGCATCACCTCCGCCTCGACGCCGATCACGCGGACCTGCGGCTGCAGCGATTTGATCGCCAGCGAGACGCCCGCGATCAGACCGCCGCCGCCGACCGGCACGATCACCGCTTCCAGCCCCGGCACTTGCTCCAGGATTTCGAGGCCGGCCGTGCCCTGGCCCGCAATCACCGCCGGATCGTCGAAGCCGTGGACGTAGGTCAAGCCGCCGGCCGCCGCCAGCTCGTCGGCCTTGGCCTTGGCTTCAGCGAAATTCTCGCCGCAAAGCACGACGTTCGCCCCGAACCGCCGGCAGGTCGCCACCTTGATGAGCGGCGCGAACTGCGGCATGACCACCGTTACCGGAATGCCCAGCTCGCGGCCGTGGCAGGCCAGCGCCAGCGCGTGGTTGCCGGCCGAAGCGGCGACGACGCCCTTTTTCTTTTTGTCGTCGGGCAGCAGCAGCAGCGCGTTGCGGGCCCCGCGCTCCTTGAAGCTGCCGGTCCGCTGGAGCGAATCGAGCTTGCAGAAAACCCGCGAGCCCGTCAGCTCCGACAGCGCCGGCGACTCCGGACAGGGCGAAACGTAGATCGCCCCGGCGATCCGCTCGCGGGCGGCGCGGATGTCGGCGAGCGTGATGCTGGCGGCCATCAGTGCGAGTGCTTGTGCGGATCGAGATCGTGGTGCTGCTGGTTCAGGTGAATATGCAGCCGCGGCCGCTCGCGGAACAGCTTCTCCATCGCGAAATCGGAAAAATCGCCGCCGTCGATGTACAGCGACTCGAGCCGCTCGATTCTTCCCAGTTCCGCCAGTCCCACGTCGGTGATCGGCACATGGATCAGATGCAGCCGCTTGATCGCCGGCAGCTCGGCCAGCGTCTGCATGCCGGCGTCGGTCACGCGCGGGCTGCTGAAGCGGAGCTGCGCGAGCTTGGGCAGCCGCTTCAGTTCCACCAATGCCGCGTCGCCGAACGTGCCTTGCGGCAGATTCAGGATCACGAGGCTCTCGAGGCCGGCGAAGTGCTGGAGCGCTTGGTCATCGACGCCAGTTCCGCGAATTCGCAAATGCTCCAGCTTAGGCAGACCAATCAGCTGCCCGATGCCGTCAGCCGTGAACCGGCTGCTCGCGCTGTCGATGAGCAGCTCGCGCAGATTTTCCAGGCCGGTCAACTCGCGCAGGTCGTCATCGGCCAGGATCGCCGTCTCGATCAGGATGCGATCGCTCTCGCCGCGGCGGACGGCTTCGGCCTGCTCTTTCAGCGACGTCTCTTCCGGCTCGGCATCGCAGCCGGCCAGCGCCAGGAGCAGGCACCAACCCGACGCGCAAGCGAGGGCGGGCACGAGTCGCACGCCGAGAAAGACGGCACTCCCTCGCTGGCGCGTCGGGTTAGTGGGCGGCGACGGCGCTAAATTCATGACGACAATTCGATCTCTCGCGTGACGCCGCTCGTCTCGACCCGCAACCGCGGCGAGGCCGGCATGTTGCGACTGTATCGCGCGACCAGCGCGGCCGCACGTTGTACGTTTGCTTCGGTCGCCGCGCCGATCAAGAGCGCCGTCGGACCAAGGAAATTCACAGGAAAAACCAGCGCACCATTGCCGGCGTCCGCGCCAGCGGCTGTGGCGGTGAGCCGCTCATTTTCGTGTTCATTTCGCCCGACGATGACGCGCGCCCCGCCGCCAACCGCCTCATGCCGGCCGATCGCGAGCAGTTCCAAGTCCCAGGCCCGCAACCCCTGCCCAGAGCGAACTAGCGCCAGCGCCCGCTCGGCGAGCGGACCCGACAAGAGCGGGCAATCGCTTCGCGGCGGAACGACCGCCAGACCCAATTCTGCCGCCAGCTGCGCTTGCGGCCGCCGCGACTTGCCCTGCCAATCGAAAAGCCGCGCGCGATCCACGCAGTGACTCCTTTCGCATTCGGTTGCCGGCAGCAGCCGGGCCGAGAGCGGCCGCAGCAGCCGCCCTTCCAATCCCGCATGATGGGCAACAATCTCCAGGTCGCGCACCGCCGAACGCACGCGCTGGCCGACGACTTCCCCGGTTACCACGAATTCGGCATCCTGCTGCTCGAGCTGGCAGCGAGCTTCGCTGAGCATCGCAATCCGGCAGTCGAGACACGGCGCAGCGCCAAAGGCGTATCCGAACCTCGGCTGGCGCAGCGACTGGACGTATTTTTCGCCCAGATCGGCAACCGCCAGAGGCACGTCGAGCGCCCCGGCTGCGGCCGTGGCGGCGGCAGTTGCATCGCTCCAGGCCGAGCGAAAGTAGATTGCCCTCACCGCGATCCCCTGCCGCTGCATCAGCCGCACGGCGAGCTGACTGTCGAGGCCGCCGGTGAACAGGGCGAGGCACCGCATGTGGTTATGATACGTTATCGACTCAGATCAGCGAGGTGCTGCATGAAACGCCGTACGACCGACGTCTACTGGGTCGTGACGATTGCCCTGCTGCCGCTGGGATTGGCCGCGGCCCAGGATCAGGCGGCGATCAAACCGTTCCAGATTGCCGTGCCCGACGACGTGCTCCGCGATCTGCAGGAGCGGCTGGCGCGGACCCGCTGGCCGGATCAGATCGAAGGCACTGGCTGGGAATACGGCGTGCCGCTGTCGGAGATGAAGCCGCTCGTCGAATTTTGGCGGACCGGCTACGACTGGCGTGGGCAGGAGCGGAAACTCAACGAGCTGAACCAGTTCACGACGCGGATCGACGGCCTGGACATTCACTTCGTCCACGTCCGGTCGAAGGAGCCCGGCGCTCTGCCGCTGGTGATCACGCACGGCTGGCCAGGTTCATTCGTCGAGTTTCAGAAGATCATCGGCCCGCTGACCGACCCAGTCGCTCACGGCGGCAAGGCCGAGGATGCGTTTCACGTTGTCTGCCCGTCGCTGCCGGGGTTCGGATTTTCGAGCAAGCCGGCCGAGCGCGGCTGGAGCTCACAACGGATGGCCGAGGTGATCGCGAAGCTGATGGCCCGGCTGGGCTACGAGCGGTACGGGGCGCAGGGCGGCGACTGGGGCAGCGGCGTCACGCGCTGGCTGGCGTCGGCCGACGGCGGCCACTGCATCGGCGGGCACAGCAACTTCCCCTCCGGCGGCCAGCCAATGGACGATCCGATGCGCGGCGTCACTCCGCAGGAAATGGAGCGGATGCAGCAGCGCCGCCGCGAGCTGGCCGACCAGTATGGCTACAGCTCGATTCAGGGCTCGCGGCCGCTGACGCTCGGCTACGGCCTGAACGACTCGCCGGCCGGCCTGGCGGCGTGGATCATCGACAAGTTCTGGGCCTGGAGCGACCACGGCGGCAAGCTGGAGAACAGCTTCACGAAGGACGAGCTGCTGACCAACGTCATGATCTATTGGGTGACCGAGACGATGCCCTCCGCCACGCGGATCTACTTCGAATCGCAGCACAACCTGCCGCGGCCGGCGTCGATGTCGGCGTTTCAGAGCACGGGCCGGCCCGCCCCGATGGGCTTCGTCCTGTTTCCCAAGGAGATCAACGTCCCGCCGCGGGCCTGGGTCGAGCGGGCGATGGGCGGCTCGCTGTTTCACTGGACCGAAATGCCAAAGGGGGGCCACTTTGCCGCCCTGGAGCAGCCGCAGTTGCTGGCCCAAGACGTGCGGGCGTTTTTCGCCAAGGTGCGAAAATAGGGCGGCGAATGCGAGCCTAAATCGCTGGGAACACACCAATGAGCAAAGAGGAAGTCTGGGATGACAAGTCGCGAGAGGAGCTTCGCGACACGCTGCGGAGAGTCATTCTCAGTGAGCTTCGGCTGGCACGGCGCGACAAGGAAGAAATCCTTGAGGCCTGCTGTGAGGCTTACATTCAGGATCTGAGCCCTGAGGACGAATGGGACACGTTCATCCACTTCGCAACCGACGAACTCAAGCGAGCCGCAATCCTGCTGGCAACCGAAAAGGCCGCCTGGCCGGCCGTTACGGATTGCGATCGCCTTGACCGAGTCGAAGTTGCCTTACGCGAACGAGGCATCCTGCTGTGGCAGGTCTCACCCTGCTGCGACACATGTACTGGTGCCGAACTAGGGGATCGGGTCAACGTGATAAGCCGCCGCTATCCAGGCTTTCGCGACTGTGTGCGTGGCTACGCCTTTTTCATCGATCAAAACATGCCCGATATGCTGGCCGACAGCACCCGTCTGTCGGTCTACCTTGCTTACGGCTGGTTTTCGGCCGACGACTCACAAATGTCTCCCGACGCTTACGCGAAGAACGCGCTCGGCATCGCCCGCGAGGTATGCGAATGCCTGCGCAACGAGGGTTTTGAGGTCGATTGGGACGTCGACGTCGCTCGCAAAATCGGTGTCTCACTAAGCTGGCAGCGTCGCACAATGCTTGAGTAGTTGTGCCGGCCAACCGGCTGTGTGGGATCATCGGCGACCTCGGACGATTTCGAAAAATCTGGATTCGGGCGGGAATAAATCGCCAGGCTGGCGCATCTATACAATTGTGGCAATGCGCCGTCGAATAGGACGGTGCGGTGCGGGTCATTGGCAAGTTGATCGAGGATCGCAAGGGCTTAATATACGCCTGTGCGTATAATGGCGCAGGGGTAAGTTTAATTCCGCGGAGGGTTCTCTAGTGCTTCT
>DASRJB010000424.1:0-2870 GCA_035649715.1 Pirellulaceae bacterium | reverse complement strand
AGGTCAAAGTTTTTCGAGTGGCTGTCCCAGCGGCCGTACGACAGCGTGACGACCCGCACGCCCGCTTCGACCAGCCGCCGCGCGAGCAGCAGGTGCTCGTTGACCGTCGGCGCTCCGTCGAACTGATAGTTGTAGGGCTGCCCCGTGCCGTATCGCTCCCGGATCTTGGGGTCCTCTTTCGACAGGTCGAGCGCTTCGGCCAGGCGGCTGCTGGTGAGCACGTCAAACGCGCCGGCCGTGAATCGATCGACGGCCTGAATCTGGCCGCCGGCGTGGGCGTCGCGCTGCAGCCGGTCGAGGCTGCCCAGCAGCTTGCGGCGGTCCTGCAGCTGCTCCAGCGTGAGCCCGCGCAGGACCATATTGTCGAGGCCTTCGCCGTCGGGCTTGAACGGCCCGAACGCCGGTCCCAAAAAGCCGGGCTTGCCCGCATCCGACCAGCGGATTTCCTTCGTGGGTTTCGCGAGGCCGACGAACGGCGGCACCGCGGGATCGGTGGGCCCGAGCAGCTTCGCCGTGACCGAACCCAGGCTGGGACGGCCGCCGAGCGAGGCCAAATCTTTGACGAGCCAGCCCGTCATGCACTGGAAAGCGTCGTGGCGGTCGGTCGCCCCGACGACCGAGCGAATGATCGCGCAGCGGTCCATGATGCGGGCCAGCTGCGGCAGAACCTGGCAAATCTGGATGCCCGGCACCTTGGTTTCGATGGGCGAAAACTCGCCGCGGATCTCCGCAGGGGCCTCGAGCTTCAGATCAAACAAGTCCTGATGCGGCGGTCCGCCGCCGAGGAAGATGTTGATCACCGCCTTCGAGGAGCGCTGGCCGCTGGCCGCTTCGAGCCGGTGCAGGCTGGCCAGCGAGAGCGCTCCTGCGCCGAGCCCCAGCCCGCCGATTCGCAGAAAGCTCCGGCGCGAAATGCCGTCACAGTATTTCTGGCCGCGTCCCAGGATGGTGAGCATGGGCGGAATCCTGCACTTCAGGGGGCGTGCGCAAACAGCAATCCCAACTTGCAATTTAGGACCGTCGCCGCCGGCCGTCAATAAAGAGATCGGCGGCATGGCGAGGCAGGTCGGTCACTCGCCGACGCGACTATTCGCCGAGACTGACCACGCGTCCTTTGACCGGAAACTGCGGCGGGTCGAGCGTCGTCGGTCCCTGCCCCTTGTCGAGCGCGCAGCGATTGCGGCCGGCCTTCTTGGCGAATTGCACCGCCAGAACCAGACGCCGAAGCAGCTCGGTAACCGACTCAGTGCGGGCAACCTCGACGACGCCGCAGCTCAGCGTCAACTCGAAGGTCGCCCCGTGGTCGTCGAACGTCGTCGCCTCGAACGATTGCCGCAGGCGTTCGGCGGCAGCCAGCGCTTGATGCGGTCCCGCGTCGCCCATAACGACCAAAAACGATTGCCCGCCGAACCGGCAGATGCGGTCGTGCTCGCGGTCCTTGCGGATCAGCTCGTCGATCAGCCCCGAGGCGGCAACCAGTGCTCGGTCCCCGGCCCGCGTGCCCAGCCGCTGCGTCACGCGGCCGAAGCGGTCCAGGTCGATCAGCACCAGGCACAGCTGCCGCGAGTGCTGCGGATCACCCTGGAACCACGCGGCCAGAATCGACTCGACGCCTAGCCGGTTGGGCAGCCGCGTTCCCTGGTCGAGCAGCGCCGCCTCGCGCAGCTCACCCAGGCGCTGGCCGCCGCGGAGCAGCGTGGCCACCAGGTCGAGCATCTGGTCGCGGAGCGCGTGAGCGGCCGCGACCAGCGTCGCCAGATGCTCCAAGAGCTGCTTGCCGCCGGAGTCGGTTTCGCCGGGAAAGGTCAATGCCTCGAGCTGGTCGTTGACGCCGCAAATCTGCGCCGCCTGGTCGAGCAGCGTCTGCTCCAGGGCTTGAGCCGAGGCTTCGTGGTCCCCCAGTCGTCCGCTGCGCTGGGCGAACATGGTCGCGGCCGCCGTCTGCTTCGTGAGCCAGTCCTGGTTGGCGGCCCGCAAGTCGTCGGCCAGCAATTTCAGCCCGGCGCTGTCGGACGAAGCCAGCAGCGCGCGGCAGCGAGTTTCGACGCCGACCAGCTGCTCGCGATAGAAGCCAACTTCCAGCCGCAGCACTTGCGCGGCGCCTTCCAGGAACGACTGCGCGACGATGCCCGCCCGCACGAGTTGATCGAGCCACTGACGCGGCAACTCTTCCAGCCCGGCGATTGTGCGAGGCGGCGATGAGGGCAGGGTATGCCCCCGCTCCGTGCCGGCTGCCGCTCGGCTTGCCCCTCCGTCCCCGGTGGAGCGTTTCGTGCTAGCCCGACGTCGCCAACTTGCCGGCAGCCGCCAGTGGGTCCACGCTGGCGGATCGGCCAGCGCCGCGGCTGCGAGATAGCCCAGCGCCAGGTTGAAAATCGCTGTTACGAGAATGAAGGACAGCACTCGCTAGCTCTCTCGTTTGCCTGAGTTACCAAGGCTACGTCATTCAAGGCTCGACGTGGCTTGCCCAGCTTGCCCGACCCGAACCCCCTCTATTCTGCTTTTCTGTTACAGGCCGCACGGTCGATACAAGCCGAAGAATCGGTATAAGCGGCGAGCAGCGGGGAGCGCCAGATGCAGCGGATTTGGACCACTTTGCTCATCCTGACACTGGTTGCTGCACCCCTGCGCGCTCAGGAGGAGCAGCCTCCGCCCGCGACACGTCCCGCCGAGGCTCTGCCAGCTGCTCCTCAGCCTTCCGTCGAACCCGTGCCCGCCGCACCTCACGGGGCTCAGCCGGCTGGTTCGGCAGGCTATTACTATTCACCCTACGGGACTCCGCCTGGCTACGATGCTGTGGCCGGCTACTTTGCGGCCACCGGCGGACGCATTCCAAATTCGTGGGCGGGCCTGTGGGGTTATGGCAACGA
>DASRJB010000423.1:0-2460 GCA_035649715.1 Pirellulaceae bacterium | reverse complement strand
CAAGCAACCCCACGACGACCTGTTTGAAAAGACCACGATGTCTTTCGGCGACCACCTGGAGGAGCTCCGGGTGTGCCTGTTCCGCGGCGTGGTGGGCATCGGCCTGGGCTGCGTGATCGGGTTCTTCATCGCCAACCGCGTGGTCCGCTTCTTTCAGAGCCCGCTGGAAGAAGCGATGCAGCGGTATTACCTCGACAAGACGCTGACCGACTACCAGGCCGAGTTCGGCGAGCCGCCTCTCGAGGTCCAGAAGATGGTCCTCGAAGAAGGGTTCGTTTTCGAGAAGTTCCAGGTCGAATCGGCCGCGATCGCCGACGCCCTGCGGCTGACCTATCCGCAGCGGCTGGGCGAGCTCGATATGTCGCGCTACTGGTTCACGGCCGGCGACTTCCAGCCCAGAAGCGGACTGAAGCCCGGCGGCGCGCTGATCCTCTGTCGCCAGCTGGACGCCGCCAAGGACGACTCGAAATCGCCCGCCGGCAGCCTGTGGCAGCTGCTCACCGCCGAGCAGCGGAAGCGCGTGGAAACGCTGGCCGCAGCCGGACAGGAGCTCGACGCCAAACAAACCGCGGAAATACTGCAAATCCTCAACTCCCTCGCCGCTCAGCCGGCGCTGCACGACTCGCCGCAGTGGGCCGCGATCTCCGGGCCGGACCAGACGGCGGCCGAAAACCTCTCCACGTGGGTTCTGTCGCTCCTCGGCCGCAAGCCGGTCGCGACCGACACGGTCAGCACGATTCGCCAGCAGCTGGCCGCCAAACCGGATGCCGAGGGCACGCGGCGACTCAACAAGCTGCTCCTGGCCCGCGTCTTTCCGGAAGCCCTCCGCGCCGCCCGGCTGAACCTGCTGACCATCTATTCCTGGAAGCCGGTGAAGGTCCGCTTCCAGGTGCTCAACGCCCAGGAGGCGTTCATGATCTGGATGAAGGCCGGCCTGATGAGCGGCCTGATCCTGGCCAGCCCCTACGTGATCTATCAAATCTGGATCTTCGTTGCGGCGGGCCTCTATCCGCACGAGAAGCACTACGTCTATCTCTACCTGCCGATCAGCTTCGCCCTGTTCCTGGGCGGGGCCTCGCTGGCGTTCGCCTTCGTGTTCCGCCCGGTGCTCGACTTCCTGTTCACGTTCAACAAGGGCATGAACGCCGACTTCGATCCGCGGATCGGCGAGTGGCTCTCGTTCGTGCTGATCCTGCCGCTGGGCTTCGGCATCAGCTTTCAGCTGCCGCTGGTGATGCTGTTCCTGAACCGGATCGGCGTCGTCTCGCTCGACCTGTACCTGGCCCAGTGGCGGATCGCGATCCTGATCATCTGTGTCCTTTCGATGGTCCTCACGCCGGCCGACCCGATCAGCATGATCCTGATGGCCGTGCCCCTGTGCCTCCTCTATTTGCTGGGAATCGTGTTCTGCAAGTTCATGCCCAAGGGCCGCAATCCCTTCGCCGAAGCCTATGAGCCGTAGGCACTTGCGGCGTTTTCCCAAGGGCCGCTAGCGGCGGCCGGCGGCCGGATATGCCGGATATCCCGTACCACGCGCACAGCTTCACGCGCGGGGGGGTAATTCGCTGGGCATGGGCGTCATAAGCGGTCATTCCGGCCGCCGCGAGCCGCCGATGAAAAAACTGCAGGCGGAAATGGACTCCGTCAAATCTTCCAGGCATTCACGGACGAGGCGGATATGAAGCGGCTCCTCTTTTGCGCGCTGGGCCTGGTGGCCGCGGCGCTGACATTCACGTCGCGGGCCCAGGCCCAGACGAACGACGTGCAGTATGCCAGTACAACCAACAGCGAGCTGAGCGACCTCTACGCTCGCCTCGCGAACCTCGAAGCCCGCGCGGCCACCAACAACGGCGGCGGCGGCGGGTGCGGCTGCAACGATTGCTGCTGCGGGCGCTCCGGCTTTGTCGCCGCGGGCGAGATCATGTGGCTGAAGGCGTATAATTCGGACAACGACTTCGGCGAATTCAATTTCCGCGAAGGCTATCGCGTCTGGTTCGGCTGGCAGGGCGACAGCGGCCTGGGCGCCCGGCTGCGGTACTTCGACTACTTCCAGCGGGCCGCGAATACGGGCGATACCCTCAGCATCTACGCCTTCGACGCGGAAATCTACGACAACGTCGAGCTGGGCTGCTACTGGGACCTGCTCGTCGGCGCCGGCTTCCGCGTGTTTGGTTATGAACAGAACCTCGACGGGGGAGGCGCCCCGCTCGACGCCCTGTGGGGCGTCGGCCCGGTGATCACGGCCGAGCTGTATCGCCACCTGGGCGATCGCGCCGCCCTGTACGCCATCGGCCGCCAGTCGATCATCGTCGGCAGCGGCCGGGATGACGGCGGTGTTCAGCAAGACGACACGGGCAGCGTGACCGAGCTGCAGCTCGGCCTCCAGCTGCATACCTATTGGGGCGACTCGCTCGTCTTCGGCCGCGTCGGCTGGGAAACCCAGGCCTATTACGACATCCA
>DASRJB010000422.1:0-11990 GCA_035649715.1 Pirellulaceae bacterium | reverse complement strand
ACGGCAGCAGCGTGCTGCTCACCAGTTCGCCGAGCAACTCGCTGGGGGCGAGTTTTTCTACGACGGTCGCCGCGGGCACGTATTACCTGGTCGCCCGCAGCCGGGGGGACTATGGCGACATGGGCCAGTACACCATCACCGGCTCAGTGCCGGTGGGACCGCCCCCGGAGATCGAAGTGACCGCCGGCGGGGCTGAATTGATTGACGGCCAGAGTGTCGATTTCGGTTCGACCAATAGCGGGCAGCCCGTCACGCGCGTGATTACGGTTACAAACGTGGGCGGCTCCGCTCTGGCGCTTACGCCGCTGAATCCGGCCAGTCTGCCGGCCGGCTTTTCGCTGATCGCGAACCTGGGCAACACGTCGCTCGCCGCCGGGCAAGCGACGCAGTTTTCGGTCGGCCTGGATGCGGCGGCCTTCGGTACGTTTGGCGGCGGGCTGCAACTGCTGAACAACGACTCGGACGAGAGTCCCTTCGACCTGGTTCTGTCCGGCACGGTTCTTGCGCCGGAGGTCACCATCCGACTGGGCGGCGAAAACCTCATCGACGGCCAGACCATCGAATTCGGCGTCACGCCCGTCGGCGACGCCGTCACGCGGACCCTTACTGTCACCAACGACGGCAACGACACGCTGACGCTGACGCCGCTCGATCCAGCCGGACTGCCCCCGGGGTTCACGCTCGTCTCGAACGTCGGGGGAACATCGCTCGCTCCGGGACAATCGACGAGCTTTTCGCTCCAGTTCGACGCCGCCTCGGCCGGCTCGTTCGGCGGCAATGTGGCCTTGAGCAGCAGCGACTCCGATGAGAACCCGTTCGACCTCGTCCTCAGCGCCTCGGCCTATGTGCCTGCGCCCGAAATCACGGCGCTCGTCGCGGGACAGCCGCTGGCCCTGGGTGGGCTCGTCGATTTCGGTGCGACGGTCCCGGGCGTGACGCTGGAGCGCACGATCACGATTCGCAACGACGGCACGGCGGCGCTCAACCTGACGCCGCTGGATCCCGCGTCCCTGCCCGCCGGCTTCAGCCTCTACCAAGACCTGTCAAGCACGGTGCTCGAGCCGGGCCAGACGACTTCGTTCATCCTCCGCCTGGATGCCGCGGCGGTGGGCGAATTTGGCGGCACGGTGACGCTCGGCAACTCCGACTCCGACGAGGGCCCGTTTACCTTCGCGGTCGGCGGAAGCGTGGCTCCTCCTCCTCCGCCATTCAAGGCGATCGTGGACGACGGCAATGCCGGCAGCACGCTGTCGGGGGCCTGGAGCGTGGTCAGCGGCAAGGGCTATGGAAACGATATCCGCACGGCCAACCGCGGGACCGGCACGACGGCGGCGACCTGGACCTTCAATGGTCTGGCGACGGGACAATACCAGGCCTGGGCGACGTGGAAGATCGCCTCGACCAACGCCACCAACGCCCCCTTCACCATCTTCGATAACACGACTAGCCGCGGCACGACGCTGGTCAATCAACAGCTGACGCCCAGCGGGCTCAGCGCCGACGGCGCGCTGTGGAAGTCGCTTGGCGTCGTGACGATCAATAGCGGCCGCATGGTCGTCCGGCTGACCAACGCCGCCAATAACAAGGTGGTGGCCGACGCGATCCGCATCGAGCGCGTAGGAGTCCAAGGCCCCGCACCGGAAATCGGCGTGTCCGTCGGCGGATACCAAATGACGTCGGGCCAGTCGAGCATCAGCTTTGGGACCCGCGAGATCGGCAGCCCGCTGACTTATTCGTTCGTGGTTTCGAACCACGGCGCCGGCAGCTTGCAGCTCACCGCGCTCGATCCGCTGGCGCTGCCCGCGGGTTTTTCGCTCGTGCAAAACTTCGGCTCGACTTTCCTCACGCCCGGCGAATCGACGACCTTTTCGCTGCGGCTGGACGCGGGGGCCGCGGGCTCGTGCGGCGGCGCGCTCGTGCTGGCCAATAACGATGCCGACGAGAGCCTGTTCTCGTTCAACGTGAGCGGGTCGGTCGTCGATCCCAACGCCCCCTTCGTGCAGATCATCGATGAGGGCGCGGCCGGCAACACCTTGACCGGCACCTGGACGGCCATCAGCGGGAAAGGCTATGCCAACGATATGCGCACCGCGGCGGCCGGTTCGGGGAGCATCCAATCGAACTGGACGTTCAGCGGCCTGGCCGATGGGCAGTACCAGGTTTGGGCCACCTGGAGGATCGGCAGCACGTATGCGACCAACGCGCCCTTCCGGCTTTATAACGGCAACCAACTCGTTGCCACGACGGCCGTCAATCAGCGGCTGACGCCCACCGGACTGTGGGATGGCACCACGCTGTGGCAGTCGCTGGGCGCGGTTAGTGTTGTCGGCAGCCAGCTGGGCGTTCGTCTGACCAACGCCGCCAACGGCCAGGTCGTGGCCGATGCGATTCGGATCGAGCGCGTACCCAGCGGCGCTGCACCGATCACCAGCCAGAAGCGGCTGGGCGGCGAAAGCCTGGCTGCCTGGCTGTCGGCGTCGCTGGCCACAGCCTCCTCTCACCAGATCGCCGAACAGCGCGAGCCGCAAGCAGCACTGCCCGCATTGACAGCGTGGAAATCTCCCGCCGATCTGTGGGCGCGGCCCAAGCGGACTTCCCCGGAGGAGTCGCTGCTGGCGAGCACGCTGGAACTGCTGAGCTCCTCGCGCAGCACGGCGAGCGCCGAGCTGGCGACAGCGCTGCAAGCAGCCGCCGATCAACTCGCGCTGGCAGCGCTCGATGCGTAAGCGCGCGGGCCCTTAGCCGAGCCGCAACAGGTAGTCGCATCCAACCGCCTGGCCGGGAAGCACCTGGCCGTTCCACTTCGCCTCCGAAACGACGAGCTCAAAATCGCCGTCCGGATCCTTGACCTTCACTCGCAGCACGCGTCCCAGGTCCGGATCGACCTCGAACTGCCCCTGCCCCCGAATGAATTGCTCGCGGCCTAGCGCGACCAGATGAATGGCCACGCGGCGGGCGTGCAATTCGGACAGCGTGATGCCAGCCAAACCGCCCGCAGGCGACTTCGACCGCGATCGTCGAGGGCTTTTCGTCATGGAGTTGGGGAGAGGCCAAAACAACTTTGACGCGTTCAAGATTTCACCCAGCGTTAATGTGTCGCACCTGCTTTCTACATGCTCTAGACCGCTATCGGCGACTTACTGACGCAAATTGCGCGAAACCGCACTATCTCGGCCAAAGTTTTTTTCCCGACCGCGGCTTCTAAAGAATCGCAAATTGCGGGAACCCGCAACGGCCGCCATCTTGGGGGACCGTTCACCGCCTTCCATCCTTGAGGTCCGGGGCAGCGATCGAGAGGTCGCGGTCCGCGGTCAAGACTCCCACCATTCCCAGCCCGCCGCCGATCGTTCCCAGCAGGACGTCGCCCAGTTCCGGCTGGTGAGGAGGCAACCAAAGTTGAGCGAATTCGATCGCCAAAGGCAAGGCGATTTGCAGGCCCATCGCGCACAGAATGGCGGGGGTCCGTTGCGGCGAGCCGGGCGCAAACGGCCGCGCCAGCAAGCCCACGAGAGCCCCCGAGGTTCCAAACAGCAGCGTCTTTCGCAAGGCTTCCGCCAGGGCGTTCGAGATAGCGCCCGATTGAAACGTGGCCAGCATTGGCGTTGACCACAGCGCCTGCCAGCGCTGGGCGGCTTCTGCGCTGCTAGTGACGCGATCGAAAGGCAGGCAAAAGACCGCCGCCAGCGCCGCCCAGAATCCGACGGCGACGACAGCCAGTGCCAGCCATCCGCTCCGCGGACCGGAATCAATTGCCGCCGGATGCAGCCGCCACCTGGCCAGCGCCCAGCCGGCAGCGATTGCGGCCAATCCCGATACGACGTCGGTGGTGGAGCAGGTGCGGCTGAAGACCAGCAGCTGGCAAGCCTCCAGCGAGGCGATCAGCCCTGCGCCCAGAAGCAGCGCCCGGCCCAGCGGGCGGACACTATCCGCGCGCGGCCAGCGCCAGAGGGCCGCGAGCGCGCCGAGCGGCAGGAGGAGCAACAGTTTTTCGAGCCAGCCGACGGCGCCGGCGGTCGTCCACTGCAGGTCGGAGAAAGGGATCAGATTGATGCGCCCCGCCTGAAACTTGTCCCAGATCTCCGCCGGCCGCAGCGTCAAGTCCAGCGGCAGCACCACCCACACCAAGACCGCCCCGAGATACACCTGGAGCAATCGCTCCAGCCGCTCGCGCGGTCGGCGCTGGGTCCGAAAGGCATCGAGCCAGGTTGCCACCGTCGAGCCGCTGACCAGCCACAGGCTGACGCCCACGAGGCCGCCCAGGCTTTCCGCCACGATGTCATTTTGCGAACAGAATCGATCGGCCACCCACAACTGGCCAAACTCAACCGCCAGGCTCAAGAGCGTGCAGCCAGCCACGATCGCCGGCGGTAGCAGCGCCCGGCGGCGATCGCTCGCGACTCGACCGAGCGCCGCTCCGGTCGCCAGAAAGCCGATGGGCACGAATAGCAGGACGTTGGTCGCCCAATCCGTCTTCGAGCCGAAGCTGAGCGGGCGGACCAGACCATCGCCGAATTCACGCAGCGCCGCTGGCCACGTCTGCGGTCTGGCGTGGAACGGCACCAGCGAGCCATACACGGCCAAGGCGATGCAGCCGGCCAATGCCAACAGCAGATGGCGGCGCAGCACGAGCGGCTGCGTGACGATCCGCGGCAGGGCGAGGTGATTCTCGCGAGCAAAACGGCGCGCGATCTCCACCCGCCAGCGATCGACCAGGCTCAAGAAGACCGAAGAGCCTACGATGAAGGCGAGATAAATCCAAGCCGGCATTTGTGGTTTGGCGGGTAAGCGCCCGCTGCTGGCTGTGGCGGATCGAGGTGCGGAGGACGATTCAGCATAGTTCTGGATGCGGGCCCAGGGCATCGTGCGCGATGAACTCACCCACTGCGGTGTGGCGGGCCACTGGCAGCCGCACCAGAAAACCCCGCCCAGCAGGATCAGCACGAGCAACTGTAGGAGCTTCAAGGCGGGCAGGCGGCAAGAGTTTCCTGGCAGCGATGCGGCATGACGAAGACGCTCCGCCGGTCACTACTGGTAATACATGACTTCCGCTTGATTTTGCTTGCCCTGGCAAACTTTCTTGACTAGCCCCGGCTCGGAAGTAGGGAATCGCCAAGATTTCTCGCGGCAATTGGCGCACACCGCGGCCGCTAATCCTTGCGCACCGTTACCACCAGCTCAGAGCGGCCCGCCGCGCCTCGCAGATCGAAGCGTCCCTCTGCGTCAGGCGCGATCGTCCGCCCGCCCATTTGGGCCGCCTCAATCTTGTGGCCTGGAGGGTTGGGGAGCCGGAGCGTGACACGCTCCGCCGGCCGTGGCGGCAGCTCCAGAGTGACATGGAGACGCCGATCGGCAAACTGCGACACGGCGCGAAACGACAGCTCGCCAAACGCCGTCGGCAGCCGCTGGGCGGCGAGCGTCTGGCCGTCGGCGAGCCAGCGCGGCGGAATCGCGTCGAATAGCCGCAGCGTTTCGGGCTCGCCGTCGTCGTCCAGGTCCCAATCCTGCACGAGCAGGTAACGGAGCGTGGTCAGGAACATCGCATTCGAGGCGCTGTTGGGCGGCAGATAGAACGAGCGGCCTCGTTCATCGCCGTGGAAAAACCGCGAGCCTTCGCCGCCGATGAACGTGCCCCGCGTCATCCCCTGGGCCAGGTGGCCATAGAATCCGGCCAGGGCGTGTTCGCGGTCGCCGCGCCGCAAGAGCGTCAGCATGTACCTTTGCCCGTAGAGTACGTTCACGCCGGGCTGGCCCTGGAATTCGCCCTGGTGAGGCTGGCTGCGAATCATGCCCATGGCCAGGCCGCCGTGCCGGCGAAAGTAGTCGATCAACCATTGCTCCCGCTGGTCGCCGGGACGGAAAACGCCGGAACCAAGCACGTACGGCGTCATCAGGTCGTAATAACTGCCCATGCGAGTCGCCGTGAGCGGATCGTGCGCCGGCTCGTCGCCGAGCAAGGCGATGGGAATGAACGGCGGCTGCGTGCTGCGGTTGATGCTCTTCTCGACGGCGGCCAGGATCGCGGCACGATACTCGGTGGCTTCCCGGCGCAGCTCCGCCGCCAGGGACTTTTCGCCGCAGTCTTCCAGTACGGCCCCCAGGTCCCGCAGCCCGCGCCAGCAATTCGAATTGGAGCTCAGCGACCAGACCTGTTGCGGGATGTCGCCGGCGTAGTTGTCCTTCGGCAGCAGGCCGTGCTCGGGCTGTCGGCTGGTGCGAATGAAACTGGCCACTGGCTCCCACACGCCGCGCTTTTCCCGCAGGTATTCCGCGTCACGAGTCACCCAGTAGTAGTGCGTCAGCAGCTGCAGCTTGTGCCCCGCCACGTGGAATCGCGTGGCCTGACGCTGAAAATCGAGCAGGGGCCCGATCATCCGCCGCGCGTCGGATTGCTGCCCGAAGAGCATCAGCGACCTCGCGGCATCGCCGCACTCTCCTTCGTAGAGATGGTCGTAGGCGTTGCCCGCGCTGTAGTTCATTTGGTCGCCGCTGGCGATCGCATAGTTGCCCAGAACCAGCGCCCGCCAGGCATCCTGCACCAGCGGTTCGGGAATCGTCAGCTGCGTCCCGCGCGCCAGGATCGCCCGCCAATCGGCGACTGCCTCTGCGTGTGCTGCGTTCCACGATTTGTCCGGCAGAGGCTCCGGGCTGGGCTGCGTAGCGATCAGCAGCGTCGCGGCCGCTTCGGCTGCGAGCGAAGCGACGAGCGAGCGCCGATCGGAATCCCAGCGCCACGGCGGGCCAAATGAGGTCAGCGATTGACCTGCGGCGTTCTCGATCCGCGAATCCTTGACCGTCAGCCGGTCGTCGCCGCCGATACGGGCCGAGACGATGCCTGCCTTGCCCGGGCAGCGAAAACGGACGAGGACCGCGCCGTACTCGCTGGCTGCTCCGCGCGTGACGGCGAGGGCCTGTTGGTCGTACTTCGTGCCGGCATGCTCATATTGAAGCTGCAAGATCGGCAGATAGCCGTCCTCGAGCGCCGGCTCGCTGAGCTGTGCGGGATCCGCGCCAAAAGGCTTCCTGTCCGCCCCTACGAAGAACTCCACGGGCGTGCCGATCTCGCGCCACATCGGCGGCTTGTCCGCCCGCAGGTTCACGCCGCTGCCATCGCTCACCCACCGCGCCTT
Organism: Pirellulaceae bacterium; assembly: GCA_035649715.1. Taxonomy (GTDB): domain Bacteria; phylum Planctomycetota; class Planctomycetia; order Pirellulales; family Pirellulaceae; genus CAYLLN01. Next base: position 4,863 of record DASRJB010000422.1, on the reverse strand, counting down.
GACGGGCGCGCCGGGCGCACTGAGCACGATGGGGTAATGCCGGAACGCCGTGTTGACATAGCGCAGCGGCGGCAGGAGCGGTGCGAAGAATTCGTAACTCGGTCCGCCCGGTTGCTTGATCGCCGCCTCGGCCCAAAGATCCTCGCGCGAGTCGGCCATTTGCCGCGGCGTCGGCAGCGGCTGGCGCTCCTGGCCTGGTCCGCTGCTGGCCAATGCTGCCGCGAGGAGCAGTCCGCAGGCCAGCTTCCCAGTGAATGCCGCGATTCCCATGACGAAGGCCAACCTCCGCTGTTTCGAGCAGCCTAGCGGCATCGTACGCTTGGCGGAAGTGCTTGACCGCTATATACTTCGGGATTCGCTTTGGCCCATTTTCGGCCTTCCTGTGGAGGCTCGAGGCGAAAGCGTAGGCCTTTGGTGCGCGGGGCTTGGCAGCGGGCGATCCTGGCAGCCTGCTGCGGCCTGAACCGGCGCAGTAGATCGCAAGAGCAACGAAAGCAATGGTCAATCGAGCACTCATTCGAAACCTGGAGAACGACCCCGAAATCGAGTCGATGTTCGCCGCTGCGACGGCGACTTTCGAGGAAGCGGGGCTGTTTCAAGAGAGCGGCGGCGGATCCGAATTCGAGGCCGGCAAGATCGTCGAAGGCCGCATTCTGCGGGTCGAAGACGGCATGGTGATGGTCGATATCGGCTTCAAGAGCGAGGGCTCGGTGCCGGCCGACGAGTGGCGCGAAGGCGAAGAGCCGCCGACCGTCGGCATGCTCGTGAAGGTGCTCATCCAGGACCTGGAGGATGAACAAGCCGGCCCCGACGACGGCGGAATGGTCCGCATCACGAAAAACGGAGCCGATCGGCTGATCCAGTGGAACGAGGTGATCAGCAAGCTGAAGGAAGGGGACCCGGTCACGGGCGTGGTCGAGCGGAAGATCAAGGGCGGTTTGCTCGTCGATATCGGCGGCGTGAAGGTTTTCTTGCCCGCCAGCCAGGTCGATATCCGCCGCCCCTCCGACATCGGCGACTACATCGGCCGCACGGTGCAGTGCGAAGTGCTCAAGATCGACGAGGCCCGCCGCAACATCGTCGTCAGCCGGCGGAGCCTGATCGAGCGGCAGCGCGAAGAAGACCGCGAGGCCCTGCTCAAGGAATTGGAGGTCAGCCAGGTCCGCAAGGGCGTGGTGAAGAACATCGCCGATTTCGGCGCGTTCGTCGATCTGGGCGGCATCGACGGCCTGCTGCACATCACCGACATGAGCTGGGAGCGGATCGGCCATCCGAGCGAGATGGTGGCGATCGACCAGGAAATCGAGGTGATGGTCCTGCACATCGACCGCGAGAAAAAGAAGATCGCCCTGGGCTTGAAGCAGAAGGGCGCCAGCCCCTGGGACAACGTCGAGGAGAAGTACCCCGTCGGCAGCAGCCACAAGGGCTCGGTCGTCAACGTGATGAGCTACGGGGCCTTCGTGAAGCTGGAGCCGGGCATCGAGGGCCTGGTGCACATCAGCGAGATGTCCTGGACCCGCCGCGTCAACCATCCCAGCGAGCTGGTCAATATCGGCGACGAGATCAGCGTGGTGATTCTCGGCGTCGATAAGGCCGGGCAGCAGCTCTCGCTGGGCATGAAGCAGACACAGGAGAACCCGTGGACTCGCGTCGCCGAAAAGTATCCGGTCGATAAGATCGTCGAGGGCAAGGTCCGCAACCTGACGAACTACGGCGCGTTCGTCGAGCTGGAGGAAGGCATCGACGGCCTGCTCCACGTCAGCGACATGTCCTGGACCCGCAAGATCAGCCACCCCAACGAGATGCTCGAGAAGGGGCAGGCCGTGCGGTGCAAGATTCTCTCCGTCGATCAAGAGCGGCGGCGGATCGCCCTGGGCATGAAGCAGCTCGACGACGATCCGTGGAATACGAACATCCCGGCCAAGTATCAGCCGGGGCAAATCGTGAGCGGCACCGTGACGAAGATCACCAACTTCGGCGTCTTCGTCGGGCTGGAGGACGGCCTGGAGGGGCTGCTCCACATCTCGGAGCTGGCCGACCACAAGGTCGAGAACCCGGAGGACGTGGTGAAGGTCGGCGAGAAGATCGACGTGAAGATCCTCCGCGTCGATACCGACGACCGCAAGATCGGCCTCTCGCGGAAACGCGTCGAATGGGCCGAGGACGACCTTTCCGGCGCTCCAAACATCAACGCCGACGGCACGCCTGCCGCTCCTCCCAAGGAAAAGAAGCCCCGCGGGGAGCTGAAGGGCGGCCTCGGCGGCTCTGGCCCGCTGATCAGCCCGCCGACGCAATAATGCTGTAGGGGCCGTCCTCCGGCAGCGGCGTAGTTATAATCACGCTGGCCTCGGGATAACTGGAGCCAGCCATGAACTGCATTCGCGCGCTCGGACTGCTTCTGCTGCTTGTGCCGGGCGGTCTGGCGCTGGCCGACGACGAGGCGACCAAGCCAAAGCCGCTGGATGAAGTCGCACCGCGGCCTAAGCCGGTCGAAGCACCCACCCGCCAGGCGCTCGACGAGGCGATCCGCCGCGGCGTCGATTTTCTCCTGGCCGACCAGAACAAGGACGGATCCTGGGGCTCAGCCGAGCGGACGAAGGACCTCAACATTTACGCGCCGGTTCCCGGCGCGCATCACGCCTTTCGCTCGGCGGTGACCGCGATGTGCGTCTCGGCCTTGCTGGAAGTCGAAGACCGGCGGCCGGAGGTGAGTACGGCCATCGACGGCGGCGAGAAATGGCTGCTCGAAAACCTGCCGCACTTGCGGCGCGCCGAGCCGATGGCGATCTACAACGTCTGGGGCCACGCCTATGGCATCTCCGGCCTCGTGCGGCTTTACAAGCACCGTAGCGGCTACACGGACAAGCAAGCCGAAATCAAGAAGCAGATCGAGCAGCAAATCGAATTGTTGGGCCGCTACGAGACGGCCAACGGCGGCTGGGGCTACTACGATTTCAACGCCCAGACAAAGAAGCCCTCTGGCGAACCGACCAGCTTCACGACCGCCACCGTGCTGGTGGCGCTGCACGAAGCGACCGAAATCGGCATTCAGGTCCCGCAGAAGCTGATCGACCGCGGCCTGGCGACGATTCGCCGCCAGCGGAAGCCCGACGGCAGCTACGTCTACGACGACTACCTGCTGCTCATGCCGCAGCATCCGGTGAACCTGCCCGGCGGCAGCTCCGGTCGCTCGCAGGCCTGCAACTACACGCTGCGGCTCTATGGCGACAAGCGCATCACCGACGCCGTCGTGCGGGCCTGGCTCGACCGGCTGTTCGCCCGCGGGATGTGGCTCGACATCGGCCGCAAGCGCCCGATCCCTCACGAATCCTGGTTTGCCATCGCCGGCTACTTTTTCTATTACGGACACTACTACGCGGCCAAGTGCATTGAAGAGCTGCCCGAAAGCGACCGCGCGGAAATGCGGGGCCAGCTGGCGCATCGCCTGCTGCCGCTGCAGGAGAAGGACGGCTCGTGGTGGGACTACCCGCTCTACAACTACCACCAGCAGTACGGCACGGCCTTCGCCCTGATGTCGCTGCAGTATTGCCGGGCCAGCGCGAAGTAGCGGCGGCGGGAATCAGTCGAGCGGCACGCCGACGACCTGCGTGCGTTTCACCGCCTGGCCCGCATCGAGCATCGTCACGATGTTCTTGGAAATGCAGTCGATGACCGCCACTTGGCGCTTGCTTCTGACGCTTACGAAGCAGTACTTGCTGTCCGGCGAAAACGAAAGCCAATAGACCGGCCCGGGCAGCGTAATGCTGGCGATTTCGCGGTAGTTCCCGCTGCTCATCTCGTGCACGTGGACCAGGTGATGCTCGACGTTGCACGACCAGATCTCCTGCTGGTCGGGACGCACGCCCAGTCCGTGGCTGCGGCTCCACTCGCCGCGCCGCTGCGGGGGAATCGAGTGCTCGATCGTCTTGATAACTCGGCGTTGGGCAATGTCGGCCGCCTGAAATCCCAGCATGTTGTCGATGTTCTGGAAGAACAGCCGCTCGTCGGCGGTGATGGCCGGCGGCCGCGTCACGTCCTGGAACGGGATTTCGCCGATGACGCGGTGACCCGCGGCGACATCGACCACGGTCACGGCCTGGGGATAGCCCATGGGCGAGAGATACATCCGCTTGCCGTCCGGCGATGCAACGGTATTGTGGGGCCGGCCCCCCGTGTGAATGGTCGTGACGACGCGCCGCTCGTGGCCATCGACCACGTGCCACTGCCCGTCGGCGCATGGGACGTAAATCCACTTTCCGTCCGGCGTGCAGTCAATTTCCTGCGGCTGCGGGCCGACCTTGACTTTCGCGGTGACGTCAAACGACCGCGTGTCGATCCAGGCCAATTCTCCGACCGGGTCGTCGAAATGCTCGAGCGCGACATGTACCGTCCGCCCGTCCGCGGTCGCCGACAAGCCGTGCGGATTGGGCCCGACCTGAATCCGCTTCAGCAGCTGAAAGGAACCTAGTTCGTAGATGTAAATGTCGTCGCCGTAGGCACTGGCCAGCCAGACTTGCCATTGCCTGGCGGGCGGCGCGGACCGCAGCAGTGATTCGCCCGCCCACAGCCGCCGCAGCTCGGTGAGCCCCGCCAACTGCCGCAGTCCTGGCGTCGTGACCTTCGTGCGCCGTACATTCAGCGTTTCCAGCCGGCGCATTTCCGCCAGCGCCGGCAGGCCGAGATCGGTAACGGCGGTGCGTTCCAGGTCCAGCTCGGTGAGTTTCACCAGGCCGCGCAGCCGGGCCAGACCGGCGTCGGAGATCGGGTTATCGGCCAGGGCCAGCTCCACGAGATTCGACAAGCCGGAGAGGTGCACGAGGCCTGCGTCGGTGATTCTCGTGCTCGAGAGCAGCAGCCGCTTCA
>DASRJB010000421.1:0-2449 GCA_035649715.1 Pirellulaceae bacterium | reverse complement strand
CGTAGCGATCCGGAGTAAAGACCTTGAGCCTCCCGCACCGTCCCCGCTGGCCCCGACCCCAATTCAGCCTGCGGCTGCTGCTGGCCGCGCTCACCACGTGCTGCGTCGTAGCCGCGGCCTGGTTTCGCTGGCCGTATGCGGAAACGACCGTTCCGTCGCAGAAGCCGCTCTTCGCCGGCGATTGCGGGACCCCTATTTACGATGCGGACTGTGAGTACAGCCGGGTGACGCGCCACTGGCTGCGGCAGTGGGGCGGCGGCCGCGTGCAGCACGGCTGGGAGCGGAAATACGCGACAGCCGGCTGGCTCGCGGTGCGGCAGCAATACCAGGCTGGACAGCCGCACGGCCTCTACCAGCGGCTGAACTCGGCAGGGCAAGTCATCGAATCTGGACGATATCACCACGGCCGGCGGGACGGCGTCTGGACCGTGCTCAGGGCAGACTGCTCCTATCGGATGCAATTCTCCCAGGGCCGGCGGCACGGCGAGTTTGTGGCTAGCTCGCGATGGATTAAGCGCTCGCTGCTGTTCGAAAACGATCGCCTGGCGGCAATCGACGGCGAACCAGTGGCTCCAGTGCCGCGGGGCGACCTGGCGGTGCTGGACCGCGAATTGCCACCCATGGAGTTTGTCGAAACGCCGCTGCGCGAGGTGTGCGACGTCCTGAGCGAGATGTATACGGTTCCCATCTCGCTGGATCGCGAGCAGGATCCGCAACTGCCCATTTCCCAGAGCCCGTGGCCGTTTTCACAAACGCTCGGCGAGGGCCTCGCGATCATCGCGCAGACGCACGGCCTGACGTGGCGGTGCGAGGGGGACGGCATCTGCTTTAGCTCTGCCCAGTCGCCTACTTCTCATCCCACGCCAGACCGGTCGTGAAGAGCTTCACTTCGCTCCCGTCGTCGGACGGGGTGATGATCAGCCTCAGCGTCGCCCCGCCGCGCTTGCGGGCGATAATGGCCGAGGCGGGCGTAACCAGGTCGGGGCCGGACTTGTCCCAGCCGCCGGCGGCGAGCTTCTCCATCAGGAAAGTCGCCGTTGTTTTCACGTCCGACGGACACTTGTAGGTGATCATCTCGACCAACTTCTTATACGTGACCTCGCTCGCCCCTTCCGGCAGCGGCAAGTCACGGACGTTCAGCGCCGGGCCGCCCTCGGCCGGCTTCTCGGCACGCGCCGGCTTGCTCTTGGGTTCGACGGGCCCTCGCTCTTCGGATTTGACGATTTTCAGCGGCCTGGCCGGCTTGGCTTCCGGCGGCAGCGCGGGCACGCTGAATTTCAGATCGACCTCCCAGGTCTGGCCAAAAGTGTCTTCCTGGCCGCCGGTCGTGAGCCGGGCAGTGATCTGGCCCCCTTCGTTCTTATAGTCCGCCACCTCGATCTTTCCGATCGAGCTAAACGTGCCCTTGCTGTGCGCGGCGTGCGACACTTCGCAGCCGAAAATGCCGCCGTCCGCTTCGAACAGCGAGATCACCAGCGCGCTGCCGTAACGGCCGAACGAGGCGTTCCAGTCCGCCTTCGGGTCGCGGGTGTGGTCCTTCTCGGTGAAGATCAGCCGCAGCGACGCCTTGTCGCTGAACGGCTCGCGGCGCTGCACCGAAACGTGGGCGATCTTGGCGTCCTTGCCGTTGCCCTTGAACGTGCCCGAGACGCTGGTCTCGGCGGCCGTCGCGGCGGCAGCCACCAGCAACAAAATGGCGGCGGTGGGGATCATTCGCATCGTCATACTTCCTCTTCTTCCTTTTCGTGTGCGGCGTGTATTTCGTGGTCCTTGGCCCTGAACCGGATCGGCAAGCATACGCGACGCCGCGAAACTGGCCAGAAATCGCTTGCCGGCGAATTCCGCCAAACCCGCATAACCGGCCCTCATGCAGGCCCGTTCACCTTCGCCCACCGCGCCGCTGCGGCCGCCACCCAATCCAGAGCGCAGAATGGCTCGTCGATTCTCCCCAGGCGGGATTGCGGATGGCGATCAAGGCTGGAATTGCTGCGCGCACGCTGCTGGCGGCGCTGCTCGTGGCCGCCGCGCCGGCCGCGGCGGATGATGGCTTTTTCCGCGCGGCGCTCGTCGCCGGCGGAACTGACGACGCCTGCGAAGCCGACCACTGGCAGCAGGTCTATGTCGAGCTGCGCGGAGCGATCCTCACGGCCGAGCTGATCCGACTGCCGCAGGCGGCGCGGCTGGCGGCAGTCCAGCGGGAACTGCACGAGCAAATCCTCATCGGCAGCTACCAGCCGGCGGCGAGCGACCTGCGGCTAGCGCTAGGCCGCGGCGATTACAACTGCCTCTCGGCGGCGGCGCTCGGTTTCGATCTGTGCCGCGCGGCTGGAATCGAGCTGGAGATCTGGTCGCGGCCGGGGCACGTGTGGCTGCTAACGGCGGAAGGGACGGCGATCGAGCCGGCGTCGCTGCCAACCAGCACTCCCTCGCTGGCGCTTCGGGTTGGTGT
>DASRJB010000420.1:0-7175 GCA_035649715.1 Pirellulaceae bacterium | reverse complement strand
TATCCCCGTCAGCGATCCGCTGGGGATGGCGATTCGCAGCCGCTGGGCGTGCTTTGGCGAAAGGGCGGGCAGCGTTGCCGGATCGGCGGGCTCGGCGGACCAGGTCAGCCCGCTAATGGTTGAATCCAACCTGGTGATCGTGAACGCATCGAGCGTTTGCGAGTAGATCACCCGCTCGATGACCGCGGGCGCCGACGGATTCAGCGCCTCGAGCACAATTTCCTTCTGGTCGCAGCCGATGAGCAGGCGGACTTTGCCGACGACCCGCAGGTCGATCGATTTTTGAGTGGGGTCGTTGGTAAAGATAGTGCCCGCATGCTCGTAACGCTCGTCGCGGCCGGTGTTCCATTCCAGGCGGACCGTCGTGGAGCCGCCCGGAGGCACGGTGCTCTGTGCCAGGCTGCTGACCGTGCACTTGCAGGTCGTGGGCCCGACGCGGAGCGCGAGCGGGGCGGCGCCGCTGTTCTTGACGACGAACTCGTGGCTGCCCATGGTCAGCGGGTCCATCGTGCCAAAGTCGTGCAGCCGGTGCTCAGCGACGACTCGCGGCTGTGCGCCGGGGGCGACCGCGGCTACTGCAACCGCGGCCTGGGCCTTCGGCCTGACCACGGCGGCGCCGGTGCGGCGGTCGATCTCGACGCGGACGCTTGCGGTCCGCGGGTGATGAAACAGGAACGTGGCCTGCGTCGCGCTGTGCCAAACCAGTCCGCCGATAATCGCGCCGATACAGCCCGCGACGATCCAAAACGTCCGCCACATGTTTGGAATTCAGAATTCAGAATGCAGAATTCAGAACTTAGATTGAGAATTCGGAATGCAGGATCGAGGTTCGATCCTGCATTCCGAATCTTTGCGCCCGTGTTACTCAAACTTCGCCTTCGGCTGCTTGGCCAGGAACAGGCCGCTGAAGATTTCGCCCGGCGGCAGCTCGATCGTGCCGTCCGAGTAGCCGCAGGTCAGCACCTGCGACGGCGTCAGCTGCGGCACGGGGAATCCCGGATTGAGGAACTTGTCGCCGTTGGAGTCGTAGAACGTCTTGACGGCGCCGTCGGCCATCAGGATGTTGCAGCTCCCGCTGCGACCGCCGTGCACCGTAAACCAGTCGCGGGTGTCCTGGAGGTAGGTGTTGCTGCCCGTGGTGGGCGGCGGCGAGATCGTCCCCGCCAGCTCGGCGGCCAGCTGCACGCCCAGCGTCCGGTTGACGGCGATCAGGTCGAGATTGAAGGCGGCCGAGTTGTAGAACGCGGGGCCATCGTTGAAGGCTTCCGTCAGCACCGAGCCGGAGGGCACGTAAACACGCTCGCCCTTCGCCGCGGCGCTGGAGTTCATCGACTGGCCGACGAAGTCGTTGTCGGAGCGCATGATGGTCGCGGCCATAATAGCCTCATCGACGTCGCCCGGCGCCGCGTCGCCCAGCAGCGGAATGTTCGAGGTCGGAATCTGCCCTGACTCCGCCACGCGGCGGGTCAACGGGCCGAGCGAGCCGCCCAGGCCCTTGGCCGAAGTGGCGAATGGGCCGGCCGTGATCCAATCGGTGAACGGCACGTTCGTGGAAGGGCTGGCCGGGTCGTTGATCGTTCGCGGAATCGTGCGGACGAGGTAATAGCTGGCGGAGTAGTTCGTGTTGTAGCCATTCTCGAACAAGCCCCAGGCGATCGCGGTGGCCCGCTCGGGCGTGTTGATCGCGGTGTTGGCAAAGGTGCCGGCAGCAGTCTTGGTGAAGCCGCCAGCGCCGTCCGAGAAGATGCCGCCGATGCCGGTCTGGCCGCAGAACCCCGTCGCCAGGCGGGCCGGCGGGCAGGCGTCCTTCGCGTCGGTCGTGTCCTTGCCGTAGAGGTCGTTGACCTTCTCCGATGCGACCAGCGGATTGCTGGGGCAGAGCATCGTGCTGACTTTGCCCGCGCCCTGATTGACGATGTCGGCCACCCAGCCATACGTGTCCATGCAGCCGTCGCGGCGGAAGTCGCTCGCGCCCGTGCAGTAGCGGCCCGACGGGTCCTTGTCGGCAAAGGCGTGCATGGCGATGCCGAACTGCCGCAGGTTGTTGCGGCACGATGCGTTGCGGGCCGCCTCGCGGGCGACCGCCAAAGCCGGCAACAGCAGCGCCACGAGCACGCCGATGATGGCGATCACCACCAGCAGCTCGATGAGAGTGAAACCGCGTTTCTTCATGATCCTTGCTCCTCAAGTGAAAAGAGTGAACTAGTACCGCAAACCGTGAATCGCGCAGCCGCTCAGAGCTTCTTGTAATCCAGCGCGTAGCGGCTGAAGACCTCGTCCTTCGGCCATTCCACCGTGTTGTCGGCGAATCCGCCGCCGGCGGGAAATCCGTTGTTGAGCTGATCGTCCTTGTTGGGGTCGGCGACCGACCGCACGCTGCCGTCGCAGAACAGCACGTTGCAGGTCCCGCGGTGGGGGACGCCAAAGTTGCGATAGTCCTGCAGCGTCTGCTGCGTCCACACGCTCCACCACACCGACTTGCCCGCGTTGGGCTCGGCGAAGGCGGGCGGGTTGAAAGCTTGCCCGTTGGGACAATTGGCGATGAGCACCGGCCCCTTCGTCAGCGAACGGACCAGCGGAGATCCCGACGACAAACCCGCCAGCGGATACTCCAAGTTCTCGCCGGACGCCCCACCGTCGCCGAGCAGTGGTACGTTGCTGGAGGGCGTCGAGGAAATGTCCATCGTGGTCCGGTGGAGCGGGCCGGCCGTCACGTTGCGGCCGTCGATGGCGTTGCCGCAGCCGGAAATCGCCGGCCGCAGATTGCCGTAGGCGTTCAGCCGCACCTCGCTGCGGACCAGCCACCACGAGGCGGTGTAATTGGTGTTGTAAAACTCCTGCACGACGTACTCCTCGACATACGCCGTGCGGGCCGGGCTGGGACCGGCCGCGAAGCCCGACTTGGAGTCGGCGATCCAGCGGCAGGGGTTATAGACGTCGCTGCCGTCCGGCGCTTTGCTGGGAGGCGGCCCCAGCATGTTCACGCACGAGTTGGAGGCGAAGCCCGTAGCATTGCAGCTGAGCAGCTCGTTGAGCACATCGGCGCCGCGGGCCGGGTTCGACGAGCAGAGCATCTTCCCGACTGGCTGCGCCTGCTTCACCAGGTCGGCGACCCAGCTGAATTCCGTGATCGCGCCGTCCTTCCGCCAGTCGAAGGCCCCCGAGCAGTAGGCGTCGCGGTGTTGCTCGGCGTGCGTGTGAAAGCCCACACCGAATTGCCGCAGGTTGCTGCTGCACGCCATGCCGCGGGCGACCTCGCGAGCCAGGTGCAGCGCCGGCAACAAGAGCGCGATCAAGATTCCGATAACCGCGATCACCACGAGCATTTCCACGAGCGTAAACGCCGGCCGACCGGAGTAGCGGTGCGAAGCGATCGGCATTTGGTCCCCCGCCAGGCGAAACTTCCCTGCTCGCCGCGCCGATTGCGTGCGGTCAAGCAAATGGCAATAAATTCCGCGAGGCAAATGAAGTTGGTGTGACGCCGCAGTGAACTTTGCGCGCGACTTGTGTTAAGGAACAGCGCCCCGATTTGGCTGCAGCCCGGCACGCTAATCGAGCTGGTGCTGGCGGCGATACGCGCCTGGGGTCAGGCCGAATTCGCGTTTGAAGACGGCGCTTAGATACGCGCCGTGGCGGAAGCCGGTGCGGTGGGCGATGGCGTCGAGCGTCCAGCCGGGCTGGGTGAGCAGCTGCTTGACCCGCTCCAGGCGGACCCGCAGGATTTCGGCGTGCGGGCTGCGGCCCAGGAGCCGTTCGAACCGCGACTCCAGGACGCGCCGCGAGAGCGGGACTTGGGAAACGACGTCGTCGACGGTGATCCCGGAGCAGGCCCGTTGGCGGATGAAGCGGACGGCTGCTGCCAGGTCGCCGTCTTCGATGGCCAGCATGTCGGTCGAGCGCCGCGTGGTGACCCCCAGCGGCGGGATCGGATGGTTCAGCTTCCGCGGCGGGCGGCCGGACATCCAGGCGTCGAGGATTTCGGCCGCGACCCAGCCGGTGCGGCGGACGTCGGGAATCACGCTGGAGAGCGGCGGATCGCACAGCTCGCAGAGCAGCTCGTCGTCGTCCACGCCTACGACGGCCAGCTCGTCGGGCACCTCGACCTCCGCGACGCGGCAGCCGTCGATCAGCTCGCGTCCGCGGATGTCGTAGCAGGCCATGACGCCGCAGGGCTTGGGGAGCGAGCGGACCCAGGCGGCGAACTGGTCGCCGCGGCCCTGCGGCGCGTCGTGGCAGGTGAAGCCGGCCTCGGCCAGGCACTGGTGAAACGCCTCGCGCCGCCACCGCGACCAGTTGAAGCGGTCGTCGCCGCAATAGCCAAAATGCGTCAGGCCGCGGGAGAGCAGGTGCTCGGCAGCGGCCCGCGCGATTGCCGCGTCGTCGGTCTCGACCCAAGGCAGCTTCGGCAGCAGGCGGGCCGCGGAGACATCCACCACGGGGCACTTGCAGTTCTTCAGGGCCGCGGCGATCCGCGGGTTCTCGATGCGGGCGATGATGCCGTGGCCGGTCCATTCGGCCAACTCGTTGCGGCGCATCTCGCCGCGGCCGTGCTCGGTCAGGCGGAGGGCCCAAGGCTTGTGCTCGCGGACATAGGCCATCACGCCGCGGAGGATGCCGCGGGCGTAAGCGTTCGACGTTTCCACCAGCAGTGCGACGTGCTTGCTCGGCCGCATTCCCACCCCCGCCCCCCGGCGATCTAGCCGCTAATGCTTCGCAAATCGCCCGCCGGCGTCCAGCCGCGCGGTGAAAAGTCTAATAAGTTCTGCGCATTATCGCATGGCGGGCGGCTTGCCGCGCGGGAGAATGAACAGCGTCCAGATTGCGTTTGGGTCCGGGCTATCCTTCCACCGTCCTTGTCGCGGAAGGGAGTCGCCATGCTCGTGGGTTGCCGCCGTTGCTATTGCGGCCGTTGCCGCTATGGGGCGCTCGTGCTGTTGGCTGCCATTCTCTTGGTTGGCCTCGCCGGCTGCCGTCCGGCGGTGGATGTGGTCTCGCTGTCTAAGGCCGAGCAAGAGCTCACCTACATCGCGATGGCCTATTCCGACGCGCATACGAAGCTCGGCCATGGGCCGAAGGACGCCGAGGAGCTGAAGCCGTTTCTGAAGGTGTTTGGCGACCCGGAGGACTTGCTGATCTCGCCCAACGATAAGCAGCCCTACGTCATCGTGTGGAACGTCAATCCCACCGGCGGGCCGACCGAGTACCAGGGAATGTTTCCGATCCTGGCCTACGAGAAGCAAGGCACGGGCGGCAGGCGAGCCATTACGGATGTCCGCGGGCGCCCGATGACCGTTCCCAACGAAGATCTTTCCAAGCTCACTTACGTCGGCCGTCACAAGCCGGCGACCAATTGATACAAACCGTTTGCTGATTCGGAGGTTTGCCATGTCCAGGCGTCGTGTCCGAAAGCTGGGTTTTACGCTCGTCGAGTTGCTGGTGGTGATCGCCATCATTGGAGTATTGGTGGCGCTCTTGCTGCCGGCTGTGCAGGCCGCTCGCGAGGCGAGCCGCCGTACCAAATGCAGCAACCACCTGCGCCAGCAGGCCCTGGCTTGCCATACCCACCACGATTCGCTCGGCTTTTTCCCAACGGCCGGCCGGCAGGACTATACACAAGGGCGCGACGCTGCCAACCCGTTCGCCACTGGTGTGGCCCAGCGGTGGCACTGGCGGTATCAAATCCTGCCCTACCTGGAACAGGAAAACACTTTCCGTATCGCCACCGACTCCGTGATCCGTGTGACGGCGGTTCCAACGTACAATTGCCCCTCGCGCCGGCCGCCGACCCTGGTGGGGGCGGTCCTCCTGGTGGATTACGCGGGAAACGGGGGCACGTCGTGGTGCCCGGCCGATCGCCAGGACACCTGGAACGGCACGATCGTGCCGAGCAGCCTCAACAACAACACGCCCTGGCGACTCTGCCGGATCGCCGACGTGACCGACGGCACATCGAACACGTTGTTGTTGGGTGAGAAGTTCGTGCCCGTGGATCACTACCGCACGGCGCTCGCCTGGGGCGACAACGAGCCGTGGCTGCAGGGTAACCGCTGGATTCACACCCGGCATGCCATCCATCAGCCGCGCATGGATATTCGCGCGACGACTGCGACGCAGGAGGTCGTTCCGCCGACTGCTCCGACCCCTGGCTTCTGTGGGCCGTGGCACGGAGCTCCGAACACCGGCGGCGGCTACTACGACTACTGGGGCTCGGCCCATCCCGGCGGCTTCAATGGCGCCCTGGCCGATGGGTCGGTGCGGGTGATTCGGTATAACCTCGCACTGAACGTGCTCAACGCCCTGTCGGATCGGGCGGACGGGACGGCGTTCGACTCGAGCGGCTTGTAGGAACGCGAGTGGCCATGTCGGCGGTGGTGTGATGGAGCGCGGCGGGTGATTAGAATACGCCGCGTGCAATCGCACTCCGGGACCAGGTTTGGTCCCGGCTAGTCCATCACCTTTGCGGGCAACACCCTTCTGTCATGGCCAAAGCAGCAGCGGGCAAGCAAGTCAACGTCGCGATCATCGGGCTGGGGTTTGGGGCGGAGTTCATTCCCATCTATCAGGCGCATCCCAGCGCCAATATGTACGCGATCTGCCAGCGGAACGAAGCCAAGCTGAACAAGGTGGGCGAGACGTTCGGCATCGGCACGCGATACGCCGAATACGACGACGTGCTGGCCGACCCCAAGGTCGATTTCGTCCATATCAACTCGCCGATCCCCGACCACGCCTGGATGTCGATTGCGGCCCTCAAGGCCGGCAAGCACGTGATGTGCACCGTGCCGATGGCAACGACCATCAAGGAGTGCGACAAGATCTGCCAGCTCGTGGCCGACACCGGCCTGACCTACATGATGGCCGAGACGGTCGTCTATAGCCGCGAATTCCTGTTCATCAAGCAGATGTATCAGAAAGGCGAGCTCGGCAAGATTCAGCACCTGGCGGCGTCGCACCCGCAGGACATGGACGGCTGGCCCGATTACTGGGAGCGCATGATCCCGATGCACTACGCCACGCACGTCGTCAGCCCGTGTCTGGGCCTGTTGGACAAGCGGGCCGAGTACGTCTCGTGTTTCGGCAGCGGGACGGTGCGGAAGGATATCGCCAAGAAATCGGGCAACAAATACGCCGTGGAGAGCTGCCACATCAAGGTCCAAGACTCGGACGTGACGGCC
>DASRJB010000419.1:0-2812 GCA_035649715.1 Pirellulaceae bacterium | reverse complement strand
CTGCCCGCGGCGCTGGCCCGCGACGTCGACCGCTTGCAGCGCCTGCGCGGCGAGGTGAAGAACGCCCGCCAGGTGGCGCATCCCAACGTCTGCCGCGTGTACGACCTGGGCGAAGCCGGCGGGCAGCATTTCATCAGCATGGAGTACGTCGATGGTCACGACCTGGGCGCGCTGCTGAAGCAGATCAACCGCTTACCGGAAGAGCGCGGCGTCGAGATCGCGCGGCAGCTCTGCCTGGGCCTGGGCGCGATCCACGACCGCGGCCTCTTGCATCGCGACCTCAAGCCGGCGAACGTCATGCTCGACGGCCGTGGGCAGGTGCGAATCACGGATTTCGGTCTGGCCGCGCCCGCCGAGAATCTGCCCGCCGGCGAAATCCGCCACGGCACGCCCGCCTATCAAGCACCCGAGCAGCTCGCCGGCCGCGAAGTCACCGCCCGCAGCGACATCTACGCTCTGGGCCTCATCCTCTATGAGTTATTTACGGGTAAGCCAGCTTTCGCCGCTGCCGACCGTATGGAGCTCGAGCTGGCCCGAGCGGCGGAAGAGCCGCCCAGCAAACCGTCGAGCCATATTTCGGGCCTGAATCCGGCAATCGACAAGATCATCCTACGGTGCCTGGAAAAGGAACCCCGCGATCGGCCGCGCACGGCCTATGAAGTGCTCTCGGCGCTGCCGGGCGGCGATCCGCTCGCGGCCGCGCTCGCAGCCGGCGAAACACCTTCGCCCGAGATGGTCGCCAACGCGAAGACCGAAGGGACGCTGCATCCGCTCGTCGGGCTGGCGCTCTCGATCGGGACGATCGCCCTCCTGGCGCTCGGGATTTTGCTCGAATCCCATGTGGGACTCTTCAATCAGGTGCCGCACGAGCGGTCGCCTGCTTACCTGGCCGAGCGGGCCCGCGACTTGATCAAGACGCTCGGCTATACCGATTCGCCGCGCGACTCTGCGTTTGGCCTCGAAAACCAGCCGCAGATGCTCAAGGTCCTGCGCGAACGGGACCAGACGGCCCGGCGCTGGCAACCATTGGCCACCGGCCAACCCCCGGCGATGTTCTTCTGGTATCGCCAGAGTCCGCGCTGGATGCAAGCCATCGGCCGCAATGCGCCCGCCTTGCCTACGCATCACGGGCAGATCTCCGCGAGCAATCCGCCCTTGACCGAGCCGGGCATGATCTTGGTCTGCCTGGACCTGAAGGGCCGCCTGATCGAGCTGCAGGCGGTCCCCCGGAACGATACGCCCCAGTCCGCGCCGCCGCTGGATTGGCCGCGCCTCTTGGACGAGGCCGGCCTGGTCAACCTGCACGAGACCAAGGACTTTCCGCCGGGCTTCGACCCGCCGCTGTTTGTCGAAACGCGGCTGGCTTGGCGCGGTTCGTACAAAGAGTGCCCCGACTTGCCTGTGTTCGCCCAAGCAGGTCTGCGCGGCGGGCGGCTCGTATTCTTTCATGCCGCGCCCGATCATCCGCTCATGCGACCCCTGCAACTTTATTCGTTGAGCGAGCGGCGAAGAACATCGTCAGGCGGGGCGGTAATTGTTGCCGCGATCAACGTTGCCGCGTGGTCGCTGGGGGGCGCGCTGGCCTGGCACAATCTGCGTCAGGGCCGCGCCAATTTGCGGGGAGCCACACTGCTGGCCGCCGTCTACGTCGGGGCGTTTTTTCTGGCCTGGCTGTTTTCGGCGCACCACATTCCGGAGTTCTGGCGGGAACAGGAGCTGCTGGTAGCCGACTTGGGCGAGGGGCTGTATCACGGGCTCCTCATTTTCGTGGTGTACCTCGCCATGGAGCCTTTTGTCCGCCGGCGGTGGCCTTGGCGCGTCGTAGCCTGGAATCGCTTGCTGGCCGGCCGGTGGCGCGATCCATTGGTCGGCCGCGACATCCTCGTGGGAAGCGCGGCCGGGGCGCTGGCCGTGGTGAACTTCCAGGTGGCGACTCTGGTCCCCGGCTGGCTGGGCCGACCGCCGGAGGAACCGCTATTGAGCTATACCCCGGCCCTGACGTCCGGACCAGCCTATGTGCTCGCGTCGACTTTGGTCTTCTCCGTGCTGCCGACCCTGGCCGGGTTCTTCCTGATGTTCTTGCTCTATTTAATCACGCGGCACGAGTGGCTGACCGCTATGGCCAGTTTGCTGATTATCCTGATTCCTGCCTTCGTAGCGCGCGTCGAGCACCGCGACGTTTATGTGGTTGCGTCCGCCGTGTACTTCGCCGGTCTCGTATTCCTGTACTTGCGGTTCGGCCTGCTGTCGATGGCGGCGCTCAGCGTGGTGGCCGGAATCGCGACGTTCGGACCGACGACGTACCGCCTTACGGCCTGGTACGGCGGCGAGTCGCTGGTCTATTTCTCCGTTCTGCTGGGGCTGGTGGTCTATGGCTTTGTGGTGTCCAGCGGCGGGCAGTGGCTGGCCTGGGTGCGGCACGTTACGGGTGAGGCCGGCGAGGAGCCGGCGGCAGCTTCGCCGATTGGCGGCTGAAGCCGGCCGGCTAGAATCAGAGCCAGCCCCATCAGCCTCAATCTCCGCACGACATGAGCACCTCTTCCGACCGTTTGCCACGTTACACGGCCGCCCTGCAGTTCGCCGAGCGACAGGTGCGCTCGCTGATCGAAACGCACCCCGACTTTTTCCCGATGTACACGGTCCGTGGGAAGTGGAAGCACGGCGGGGAGAAGTGGACGCATTGGACCGACGGGTTCTTGGGCGGAATGATGTGGCAGTTTTACCTTCGAAGCTGTAGCCCGCCACTCCGTGGCGGGTCGCCCGCGACGGAGTCGCGGGCTACGGGCGACGAATGGTGGCGGAAGCAGGCCGA
>DASRJB010000418.1:0-3085 GCA_035649715.1 Pirellulaceae bacterium | reverse complement strand
ATGTCCCAGAGGGCCATATCGACGCCCGACAGGGCATTGCCCAGCACCGGCCCGTTCCGCCAGTAGGAGCTGACATAGGACGACTGCCAGACGTCCTCGATCCGCAGCGGGTCTTTGCCGAGCAGGAACGGCCGCAGGTACTCCTTGACGGCCATCTCGACCGTGCGGGCCCGCTGCGTGAACGTCGCGCAGCCCAGACCGTACAGCCCCGGCTGGTTGGTCTCGACCTTTACCACGACGAGTCGGATATTCGCGGGCGCGGTGAGGATCGCCTTCACGTCCGTGATCTTCAGTTTGCCGCCCTTCGATGCAGCCGGCGGCTGCTGAGCCGTGCCGGTCTGAGTAAATAGCGATAGCCCAGCAAACCCGGCCGTTCCCAGTCGCAGCCAATCGCGGCGTTCCATGAAGTCGTCTCCGGTTGTCTACGATTCGTTTTCCAGTTTCCGCTTTGCCTCGGCAATCGCCTTCTTCTGCTCCTCGGTAACCTTCGGCCACTTCAGGTCCAGCCCGCGGATCGTTTCGGTGAGGATGACTGCCACGGCGGCTCGCGTGACCCACTTCTTGTCGGCCGGGATCACGTACCACGCCGCGTACTTGGTGCTGGTGGCCCGCAAGCACTCTTCATACGCGCACATGTAGTCGTCCCAATAGCCGCGCTCCTTGACGTCGCTGGCCGAGAACTTCCAGTGCTTGGCCGGCTCGTTGATCCGGTCCAGGAACCGCTGCCGCTGCTGGTCCTTGCTGACGTTGAGGAAGAACTTGACAATCGCCGTGCCGTTGCGGGCCAGGTGCCGTTCGAAGTTGTTGATGCTCTGGTAACGCCGCTCCCAGAACTTCTGGTCGCTCGGATCCGCGTCCGGGATCTTCTGGGCGGCCACCAGCTCCGGATGCACCTTCAGGATCAGCACCTCTTCGTAATACGAGCGGTTGAAGATGCCGATCCGGCCGCGCTCCGGCAGGGCCTTGTTGCACCGCCAGAGGAAATCGTGGTCCAGCTCCTCGGCCGACGGCTGCTTGAATGAATAGACCTGGCAGCCCTGCGGGTTGATCCCCGACATGACGTGCTTGATCGCCCCGTCCTTGCCGGCCGCATCCATCGCCTGAAAGATCACCAGCAGCGACCGGGAGTCGTCGGCGTAGAGGAGCTCCTGGGCTTCGGACAAGGCCGACACATCCTGCGACAGGATTTTCTCGGCCAGCTCCTTGCGCTCGGCCTTGGGTACGCTGTCGTCGCCGTCCCAGCCCGGGTCGTGGTCCTTCAGGCGGAACTTGTCATCCGGTTCGACCCGGAACATTTTGACGATCTCTTTGCGGTTGAGCATGGTTGTGTTATCGCTTCCGCGGCGGGCGAAAACAATCGCGCCGCCGATGTAGAATGCCGCTTGGAGACTGGGTATGTCTGATCACGAATCGCTGGCCGACGTCCCCGCCGAGCGGCGGCCGCGGCATATCGCCGTCATCATGGACGGCAATGGCCGCTGGGCCCAGCGGCGGCAGCTGCCGCGGATCGAAGGGCACCGCCGCGGCGTGGCCAGCGTCCGCCGCACCGTCGAGGAATCGGCCCGGCTGCACCTCGCGCAGCTGACGCTGTACTGTCTGTCCAGCGAGAACTGGAAGCGGCCGCAGCCGGAGCTCGACTTCCTGATGCACCTCTTGGAGCAGTACATGATCGAAGAGCGGGCGACGATCATGGAGCAGGACATTTCCGTCCGTGTGATCGGCCGCCGCGACGGCATTCCGCCGGCAACGCTCGCCGAAATGGATAAGACCATCGAAATGAGCGCCGCCAACCGCGGCACGCGGCTGTGCCTGGCGATCAACTATGGCGGCCGGGGGGAGATCGTTGATGCCGTGCGGCAGATCGCCGCCGAGGTGCGGCAGGGCACGCTTGATCCCGCCGCCATCGACGAGCGGACCATCGACGAGCGGCTCTATTCTGCCGGCATGCCCGATCCTGATTTGCTGATTCGCACCGCGGGCGAAATGCGGATCAGCAACTTCCTGCTGTGGCAGATCAGCTATGCCGAGCTGTGGGTCACCGAGAAGTGCTGGCCCGAGTTCGAGATCGCCGATCTGCATCAGGCGATTCGCGACTTCGCGACCAGGGACCGAAGGTTCGGCGGGTTGAAGTAAGGGTTCGGAGTTCAGGGTTCGGGGTTCAGGCATGCGATGGCCCTGATGCTTGATCTGTGCCAAATGCTGACCACTCCGTACGATGCTCTTCGCCTTTGCTGAACCCTGAACCCCGAACCCTGAACCCTTCCTGTGCTTCGCTGGCGCCTCATCTCGGCTGCGGTCATCCTGGCGGTGCTGCTGACGTTCGTCTGGCTCGACTACCGGCAGGCGTGGGGCGCGCCGAGTGGCGCATTCCTGCTGCCCGTGCTGCTCGTCGTGCTGGCTCTGGCGACCGGCGAAGTACTCGATTTGTTGGCGGCCAAAGGCCATCGACCGAAAGCGGCGATCGTCTATCTGGGCAACGTGGCCATTCCGCTCGCGGCCGCACTGCCGGTGCTGTTCGGATTGTTCGGGCGAAAGCTGCCGGCTGCGGCCTTTCCGCTGGGCGAATTCGGTTGGCCGCTGGTGGCGCTGGCTGTGGCGACGATCGCCGTGCTGGTCGGCGAGATGGCCCGCTTCGAGCGGCCGGGCACCTCGATCGTTAGTGCCGCACTGGGCCTCTTCACGCTGGTCTATGTCGGCCTGCTCGGCAGCTTTCTCGCACTCTTGCGTCTGTTTCACGACAACGACTGGGGCCTGGCGGCGCTCTTCTCGGTGCTGCTGATCGTGAAGATGGCCGACGTGGGCGCCTTTGCGGTCGGCAAGAACCTGGGCCGCACGAAGCTCACGCCGTTGCTTAGCCCGGGCAAGACCTGGGAGGGCGCCATCGGCGGGATCGCGACGGCCTGCCTCATCTCGTGGGCCTTCTTTCATTTCGCCGCGCCGCGGATTGTCACCACCGGCTACGTTGAGCCGCCGCTCGCCGCCAGCCTGGCCTATGGGCTGATCCTGGCCCTCGCCGGAATGATCGGCGATCTGGCCGAGTCGCTCCTGAAGCGCGACATGCAGCGCAAGGACAGCAGCTCCTGGC
>DASRJB010000417.1:0-7432 GCA_035649715.1 Pirellulaceae bacterium | reverse complement strand
CTGGACTTCTCGACCGGCGTCGTGCGCCCGCACGAGCAGCGCACGCTGTATTTCGTCTCCGTGGTCATGGAGACAATATACTTGCCGTGTCGCGCTACGGACCTGTTGGAGTTGGGGCGACGTACGGCCGCCAGTACTGCGAGCGGTCGCGGAAGTCGTACGACGGGTAGTGGCCGTCGAGCCAGGGCTGGGCAAAGTTCACTGCGGGCGGAGTCACACTGGGGAAGCCGCCCGGAATGCCGCCGGGGAAGCCCGGGAAGAACGGGAATCCGCCGAATCCGAAGCCGCCGCCGCCGCTGTAGGGATAGCCGCCCGTGCCTCCGCCGAGGCCACCATAGGGCGGACCCCAGCCGGGATACGGTGCGCTGTAGGGGCGATACGGGAAGCGCCATTCGTCATAGGGCCGAACGGGTGCGCCCCAGGTCTCCACGATGTGCAAATTGTCCGAGCTGTTGCCCAGGTCGATCGTGCTGCGATATTGACGGTAGCCGCTCTTCAGGTAATCGGGCCGGGCGTAATAGTAGAACGGGCCGATCGGCGAGTACTGAGCGACGCGCTCGCCGCTGGACGTGTCGTGCGTGTAATACGAGGGCGCGGTCAGCCAGTCGGCGGCGACCGCCGGTGACGCGGACAGTGCCCAAGCAAGAACGCTAAGTTGCCATCGCATGGAGAAGCCTGCCTTCGTTCCATGCTAATTAGCAACCGCTATGCCGCCACTTATTACCGCTTCGGCCGCTCGACGCCCAGCTCCTGCGTCTGGGGGTTCCACACATACTTGTGGCCCTGCGGCAGAACGGGCAGCTTTTTCGTCAGACCGTAGGGATCGAGCACCTTGGCCTTCAAATCCTCAAAGTCCTTAGGAACGTCATCGGTGGACGCGTTGTAGAGCTTGTAATTCGTCGGGAACTCGGCCTCGAAGAAGATCCGTTCGCGGGCCGCGAAATAGGCCTTCACGGGCGTGACATAGAGGCCCTCGTGCGGGTCGAGGCTCCGGCCCTTCAGGCCCACGCCCTTGCCGGCTTTCACGACCTCGGTGTTCGCCTCGGCAGGCGGGCTCGCTGGCGCCGCGGAGGGAGAAGCCTGGCTCACCGGCCTTGCCAGATCGTCGAGCCCACCAGCAAACACCCCCACTTTGGCCTCCACGGGTAGCGGCGGCGGACCAGGAGGCGCAGCGGGGGCAGCGGCGGGTGCCTCGGCCGGCTGCTGCGTTCCCGGAGGCGGAGGTGGCGGCGGCGGGGCCGGGGGAGCGCTCATTGCCGTCGGAGCGCCAGCTTGGGGAGGCTGATCGCACCCCAAGAGAACGAGGCAGAGCAGCAAACCCAGTGGCAGAATCGCAACACAGAGTTTCATAAAGACCTCACTACTCGGGTGGCACGCTCAGCCGCCAACGCTCCATTTCGCTCAGCACCGGCTGCTTCGTCATGTTGTACTGCAAGGGCGTGAGGGTCACAAATCCTTTGGTGAGCGCTGTCAGGTCGGTCTCATGCCCTTCGGCCGGCGGCGGGGGCTCATTGGTGGCCCAATAGTACGACCGCCCGCGCGGGTCTTTGCGCTTGATGAACTGCTCGCCGTAGCGGGCGACGCCCATCGGCACGACGCGGACCTCCGCCGTTCGCTCGCAGGCGACCGTGGGAATATTGAGATTGTAGAGCTGCGGCTCCGGTCCTTTCTGCGCCAGCACCTGCTCGATGATGCCGCGGGCGATGTGCGCCGCCCGGAGGTAGTTCGCGTGCTCGTTGAACTCCAGCGAGCAGGCGATGCTCGTGATCCCGAAAAACGCCCCCTCGATCGCCGCCGCGACGGTGCCCGAGTAGAGCACGTTGATGCCCGCGTTCAGCCCGCCGTTAAGCCCGCTGACGACGACGTCCGGCCGCCGCGGGCAGAACTCGAAGATCCCCAGCTTCACGCTGTCCGCCGGGCTCCCCTCCACCGCCCAGCCCCGCAGCCGATCGCCGTCGAACACCTGCTTGGCGACCAGCGGCTGCAGGAACGTGATCGAATGCCCCACGCCGCTCTGCTCCGTCGCCGGCGCGACGACCACACAGTCGCCCAGTTTCCGCAGCTCCGCCTCCAGCGCCTGCAGGCCCGGAGCATAGATCCCGTCGTCGTTGGTCAGCAGGATGAGCACTAGAGATCCCGTAGGCGGTCGGTCGGTCAGTCGGCAGGTCCGTGAGTCGCTACAGCGTGGCGGTCGCCGACTAACCGACCGACTGACTGACTAACCGACCAACCGTGTCATTAAACCACCGCCGCCCGCCCCGCGGGGAGTGGGCGCGAGCGACCGGCTCTGCCGCTAACGAATCGACTGCCCGCGACGAAAAACCGCAGCAATCGGCTTGCGGCGGACGTGACGCCGATGCGGCGCGAGCGGACGATTTCGAGCACCTCGCCGTTTTGAGCTGGATCGGCGGCGATCCACAGCTCGCGGCCGCTGGTCAGGTCGTGGCCGTCGAGCGCCTTGGTGACGGCCAGCGCCTGGCACAGCCGGGCCGGCCCGCGGGCCAGGTCGCGCACGTCAGTCCGCCGGCGGCGCTCTTGCATCAGCTCGATGCCGGCCAACGGCTCGACCGCGCGAATCAGCACCGCGCTGCCCAGATCGGCGGCTTCGGTCACCGCGTTCAGGCACCAGCGGGCGTGAATCATATACACATACGCGTGTCCCGGCGGGCCGAACATCGTCGCGTTCTTTCGATTCCGGCCGCGGTAGGCGTGGCAAGCCGGGTCGCGGCTGCTCAAATAAGCCTCGGCCTCGACGATCCGCCCGCTGGCAAGCCCCTCGTCGCATTGGCGGATGAGGATTCTCCCCAGCAGCTCGCGGGCGACGGTAATCGGATCTCGGGAATAAAAGTCGCGCGCCAGCGGAGTCATCCCGGCCACCCTAACAAGACGCGCCAGCGAGGGTCAACGCGCCGACCGACGCGACACCGCGAGTATTCGCCCCTCAGCCGAACACGACCTGCCGCCCCCACCGCCGGGCGGCCGCGGTCACCACCTCGCGCAGCGCCGCCTCGGATTCGAATTCGTGGGCCAGCTCGAACAGCTCGGCGTAGTGCTGGGGTTCCAGGGCGGGCGTAAATTCGACGCCTACTGCACCATCCCTGGTGAGCAGATTCAGGCAGGTCGCACCAGCGGATTCGGCTTGCAGCAAGTCTTGCCCCCTGCTGCGGTATTCGGGGCAGTGCCAAAAGTTGGCGAGCGCCGGGAATTCCTGGATCACGACAAAATGACACGCCGCGACAATTTCGTCAACCCGATTGCGGCAACCCGCCGACCGTTCCCCGTTTATGCATATTCACATCAATTCTCAAACGCCATATTCCGGATCCATTCGCCGTTAACCCGTTCGCTATCAAGCACTTGCGTCCATGCATACTGCACCATGCATTATGCACTTTATGCAGCCTAAGGATGACGTTGCCTCTGCTCATGCCCTAAGCGCAGACTCCGAGCCAGATCCCAGTTTGCCACCAACGACCGGTCCCAAGCGTGCCAGCTGCGCTAGCAGACGCTGATCGACTTATGAACAGGATTATATATTCCGGGCTTCCGGCGATCAAGCGCGGCGGCAGGTCTGGCAACATCCATCACGCTCGGAGCTACAGGCTCCGCAGAAACCGCAGCAGGTCGGCTAGCTCCGCCTGCTCCAGCGGCCCGTCGAGCTGATGGCCGTGGACGGTGAAGACCTCTTCCAGCTTCTTCGCCCGGCTGTCGTGGAAGAACGAGTAGCCCTGGCTGACGCCGCGGAGCGACGGCGGGTTGAATTTCCGCAGCCCCTTTTCGTCCTCCAAGCCGACGTCGTACGTCTCCGGCGACGTGTAGGTCAGCGGCGGCACATGGCACTTCGCGCAGCCCAGCGTTTTGAAGAGCCCTGCGCCGCGGGCCAGCTGCACCTTGTCCGCCGGCTCCTCGGTCGCCGGCTCCAGCGGCGGAGGCGGGGGCAGCGTATGCAGAAAGGCGGTAATGTCGAGCACGTCCTGCAAACTGTACTTCGGCGCGTGCATCGTGTTGTCCAGCGATTTTCGCACCTGCTCGTGCAACTCCCGCACTTCGCCGTTCCACGCCCACATGTCGGTCAGCCGCGTTCCCAAAAGCGTTGGGATCCGCTTGGGCGTCCCCAACGTCCCATCGCCGAGAGTATCGGCCAACTGCCCGCAGGTGTGGCCGTTGGTATGGCAGCTGTGGCAGCTGATCCAGCCCCCTTTGCGGTGTGGACCGACGCGAAATGGTGGGATCAATTCGGCGTCGGAAACCTGTCCAGCAGACAGCCGCGTATCGAAAAACAATGCCTCGCCGCGATCGGCGGCATTCGGTTCGGGAGACGGACCGAGCCGCGTTGTCGTTCCACGGACGATGACGGAATCGGCGAATCTGTCCAAAACATAGTCTGAAAGCGGCTGAACGCCAGGGCCGGCGGCGGTCCATTTCCGATCCAGATGAACGTCCCATTCGACTTTTGACGGAAAAAACAACCCCGTGGAATCGAGCAGGTCGGCTTTGTCGAGCCTCGTCGTCGCTGGATGAATGAGCAATCCGCGTTCTATGTCGCGCGGACGAGTCGGCACGTCGCTATGCAATACGTGATGCCGCAGGGTAGTGCTCGACGCCAGCTCGATTCCATGTCCCTCGATTTCGTGGCATGCGATCACCTTGAATTCGTGCGTGTCAAGCACCGCCAGATTGCCGGCAAATGCATCCGCCACCAGCGCGTAGCGGCGGAGTGGATCCATGAGATACGCCTGCTGACGCGGATTGAATGGAACCTCGATCGTGGCAAGCGTTTTGACGTGCGCCGGCTTCAGGCCGGCGGCCGCCTCAGAACGAAGAACGGTAACCTTGCGCGACCAGAGGGAAGCGACGAGAATCCGCGCTCCGCTTGGTGCGACTTCAATATCCACCGGATGCGGACTGAGTGGCAGGCGATCGGTCACGCGCAGCGAATCGGCATCTCGCACGAGCACGATCAACTCGTGGCGCCTGTCGTCGGTCGCCAGCCACAGCGACCGCTGCGGAATCGCAACCAGGTCGCTCAGATGCTGGCCAATCAAGATTTCGTCGCGCACCTCGCCCACCGTGGTATCCACGAGCGACACGGTCCCGCTTCGCTGGTTGGCGACGGCCAGCAGCTTGCCGGGCTCAATCCAGGCGGCCGCGATCGGGCGGCGGAGGTGGGGCTGGTCCTTGAGCGGCGGGGCAGCTGCGGCAGGAAGACTGAGCAGCAACAGGGCCGGCCAGAGGCCCGCCCCACGGCAGCGCGGTTGCAGGGGTTGGGTCAGGGCAGGTAAACTCATAAGGCTCGCCTTATATCAACCGCTACTTGCCCTGCCTGCGGTTTGCCGATGCGCTGCGCCCACTCAGTTGCGATTCTCTACATGTTGGCTGCGAGCACGTCGCTAGCGGGCGACTCGGCACCGAGTTTTGAGCTCGACGTCCTTCCCATCTTAACCGCTCGCGGCTGCAACCAAGGAGCGTGCCACGGCAAGGCCCGCGGGCAGAACGGCTTTCAACTCTCGCTGCTGGGGTTCGATCCCGATTTCGACTACGCGGCCCTGACCCAGCAGGCTCGCGGCCGGCGCGTGTTTCCCGCAGCCCCGGAGCGGAGCCTGATCCTGCAAAAGGCTACGGCGACGCTGCCGCACGGCGGCGGCCTGCGGCTGGAGCCGGGCGGTTCCGATTATGAGCTGCTGCTGAAGTGGATTGCGCAGGGCACGCCGCGGCGGGTTGAGAACGAGCCGAAGCTGACGGCGGTTGCGGTCAACACACCGGAGGAATTCCTGAAATCCGGCGAAGCACTGCAGCTCGAGGTGATCGCGACCTATTCCGACAGCACGACCCGCGACGTCACCAGCCGCACGCAGTACCAGTCGAGCGAAGCGGGGATCGTCTCCGTCGATCCGGCGGGCCTCGTGAAGGCCGGGCCGATCCCGGGCGAGGCGACGATCATGTGCCGGTACATGAACTTGATCGCGACTTGCCACGTGGCGATTCCGCTGCCGGGCAGCGTGCCGAGCGAGCTGTACGCCGCCCTGCCGCGGCAGAACTTCATCGACGAGCACGTCTGGATCAAGCTCCAGTCGCTGGGCATCACGCCTTCGCAGCCGGCGGACGATGCGAAATTCCTGCGGCGCGTGCACCTCGATTTGATTGGCCGGCTGCCGACGCCGGAGGAAGTGCGGACGTTTTTGGCCGATGGCGATGCGCAGAAGCGGTCGCGCATCGTCGATGAGCTCTTGCAGCGGCCCGAGTATGCCGACCACTGGGCGGCGAAGTGGGCGGACCTGCTCAGGCCAAATCCGTACCGCGTCGGCATCAAAGCGGTGATGACCTACGACGCCTGGATTCGCGACTGTTTCCGGCAGAACAAGCCCTACGACCAGTTCGTCCGCGAGCTGGTGACGGCCCAGGGCTCGACTTGGGAGAATGGCGCGACGGTGCTGTTTCGCGACCGACGTGAGCCGCCGGAAATGACGACGCTCGTCAGCCAGCTGTTCCTGGGCGTGCGGCTGGAATGCGCCCGCTGCCATCACCATCCATTCGAGAAATACAGCCAGGACGATTTCTACAGCTTCGCCGCGTTCTTCGCCCGCACGGGCTTCAAAGGGACCGGCCTCTCGCCGCCGATTAGCGGCAGCGAAGAGATCGTGCTATTGAAAAAGACCGGCTCGGTCGAACATCCACTGACCAGGCAAACGCTCGCGCCGCGGCCGCTGTTCGGCGAAGCGCCGCAGCTGGCAGGCGACGACACCGATCCGCGCGAAGCGCTGGCCGCCTGGATGACGAGCGACGAAAACCCGTTCTTCGCCAAGGTGATCGTCAACCGCGTCTGGGCCGACCTGATGGGCCGCGGCCTGGTGGAGCCGGTCGATGACTTGCGGGCAACGAACCCGCCGACGAACGGGCCGCTCTTGGAAGCACTGGCGGCCGAGTTTCGCGCCCAGAAATACGACTTGAAGAAGCTGCTTCGCACGATCACCACGTCGTACGTCTACGGCCTCAGCTCGCTGCCGAGCGATCGCAATGCGGCGGACCGGCAGAACTATTCGCGGCACTACCGCCAGCGGTTGCGGGGCGAGGCGCTGCTCGATGCCGTGACCGACATCACCGGCCAGGGCGAATCGTTCAGCGCAATGCCCGCCGGCTCGCGGGCGACCGAGCTGTGGACGACCCGCGTGCAGTCGGTGTTCCTCGACACGTTTGGCCGGCCGAATCCGAACCAGGATCCGCCCTGCGAACGGACCAGCGACACAACCGTGACGCAGACGCTGCACCTGATGAACGCCCCGCAATTGCATCAGCGGGTCACGGCCGACAAGAGCCGGGCCGCCGAGCTGGCCGCCACCAGCAAGACGCCCGAGGAGATCGTCGAGGAGTTGTATCTGCTCGTCTATTCGCGGCTACCCGACGCGGCCGAGCGCGAGATCGGCCGCGGGCTGTT
>DASRJB010000416.1:0-2969 GCA_035649715.1 Pirellulaceae bacterium | reverse complement strand
GAGATTGAAGTAAGGCAAGTTGTCGGCGTCGATCTTCAGCACGGCAATTTCCGTCCGCGGGTCCATGCCGACGACCGTGGCCGTGAGCTTGCGGCCGTCGCTCAGATAGACCGTCACGCCGTCGCTGTCGAGCACGTAGCTCCATACCGTGAGTATGTGCCCCTCGGCGCTGATCAGAAAGCCGCTCTGATAGGCTTCCAGGCTGCGGAGTCCGCCGGCCCCGAAGATCTTGACGATCTTTGGCTGCGTTTGGGCCGCGACTTCGGCGAACGAGGCCTGCGCCGCAGCGCCGCGCGGCACGGCGAGCGCCA
The DNA here is from genome assembly GCA_035649715.1 of Pirellulaceae bacterium. GTDB lineage: Bacteria > Planctomycetota > Planctomycetia > Pirellulales > Pirellulaceae > CAYLLN01. Next base: position 2,658 of record DASRJB010000416.1, on the reverse strand, counting down.
GCAGGAGCGACACCAAGAGTGACGGCACACGGAGTGTGCCTGCTACTTTGCTCAAGGCTTGGTCTCCGCTGGCGAAAGCTCGACTTGCTGGAGTTGGATCGTGCCGAAGACCGCGTCGCCCGAGCGGACCTCCAGGCGATGCGGCAGCAGCCGGCCGCCAACGTCGCGATAGTCGCCAAAGCGGATTTCGCAGGGATCGGCGTCGGGATCGGCCGTCATTTCCAATAGTGCCAATTGCCCACTCGCCGGATCGAAGACGAAGTTCACCTCGGCGACGTTGTGGGTGGCGACGAGCACCTCCGCCTGGCCGGCGATGCCCGCATAGGGCGCCGTGCCATAATAGACCACGTCGCCGAACTTCTGCGGCCCGGAGATCAGCAACTGTCGCCAGAGGTGCAGCGCGGCGAGAACTCCGCCGCTGCCCGGCGGGTCCAGCTGCTGATCGAGATCCTTACCGGCTTCGACAATGGCGGCTCCTTGCGGGAATTTGCCCTCGCTCTTTTCGCCAGCCAGCGTCATCTCGATCTTGCCGCCGGCGGCAAATTCACCCGCCAGCTTCCACGCGCCGCCGGCGGAGGCATAGTCGCACTTGCCCGCAAACGCGGACCAGACACGGTCTCGATTGAGCTCGTTGAAGTAATAGTTGGCGTAGCCAGGTCGGGCCTTGATGAGCTTCTGAATCTCCGGCGGAATCGGCGCTTTAGCCGGCTGCTGCGGCCGGCCCGGCGCGGGACGCGGCATGGGCATCGGCGGCGGCTTGGGCTCTTCGCCAGGCATCGGCCGCTCGCCCGGTCGCGGACGCGGGCGATCGGGCGCGGGCTCTTGCGGCGGTCGGCGATTGACCAGTTGAATCAGCTCCTCCTCGCCGTGGACGCCCGCCAGGCGGACCAGGACCTCGGTTTCCTTGCCGTCGCGGCGATAGGTCAGCGGCACGCGCCACCCCTTCGGAAAAATGCCGAGCACATTCTTGAAGCCGTTGGGCGTGTCGATCGGGCGGCCACCGAAGGCGACGATCTGGTCGTCATAGCGCAGGCCGCGGCGATAGGCGTCGGAGCTTTCCAGGATGTTGCTGACCCGCACGCTGCCGTCATCGCTCATTGCGACCGTCGCGCCGAGCGTGGCGTGATCGACGATGCGGCCGCTCTTCAGGCAGCCCAGGAAGTTCTTGATCTGGTTGATCGAGATCGCGTAACCGACGCCGACGTTCACGCGGCCGCGCTTTTCGAAGCTGCCGCGGCCGTTGATGCCGATCAGGTCGCCATTGGCGTTGAACAGCGGGCCGCCCGAGTTGCCCGGGTTGATCGCCGCGTCGGTCTGGATGCAGTCGGTGTATTCCAGCAGCGTGCCGGCCGGCGGCTGATAGCGGTGCGTCCCCGAGACGATGCCGTAGGTCACGGTCGGCTGAAAATCGGTCGCCAGGAGAAACGGGTTGCCGACCGCGAAGCACCAATCACCGATTTTCACGTCATTGCTGTCGGCCATGGTGGCCGTGGGAAAGTCGTCCCGGCCCAGCAGCTTGATCACGCCCACGTCGCCCGTCGGGTCGATGCCGACGACCACCGCTTCGTACAGCCGGCCGTCGGCCAGGCCGCACTTCATGTAGCTGCCCGCCGGCTGGACGACGTGATAGTTCGTCAGGGCGTAGCCGTCCGGCGAGATCACGACGCCCGATCCGCCGCCCTTGCCTTCGTTGGCGAAGACCGCCACCGTGGGCTGGATCGCCTTGTGGATCGCCGCGATGCGAGCCTTCTCCGCATCGAGAACCGCGGGCGGCACTTCGGCTACCGCTGCAGAGGCCAGCAAACAAACCACAGCAAATGTCGCCGCGGATAAACACAGACACGGATCAGGCAGTTGATCGATCCGTGTCATCCGCGAAAATCCGCGGCCGCTATCCCTCTGCAGGTTTGCAATCGCTGGCATCATTTCGTGAACCTCGCTTCGACCAGGTCGAGCTGATCGCCGAAATCCTGTCCGTCGGCCGGATCGAGCACGATCGAAATCCGCCGCACACCGGCGACTTCCAGGTCGATCGGCGCGGCCGCCCGGGCCTGCTTGTCGCTCAGCTTCTTGCCGTCGAACGTCTTGCGCACGAGCTCTTTGCCGTCGCCCAGGATCACCAGGTCGAACCGCCCGGGCGCGACGATCGAGTCATCGACTCCGGCCAACAGCCGCAGCCAGCGAAAGCCGGCGGGCACACGATAGACGAGGGTCACGGGGCTGTGCAGCGACAGTCCGCTGGCATATTTCACGCCCGCGATGCGAAAGGTGTCGGCCCCCAGCGGCGGCGCGGCGCGGGCCCGCAGCATGCTGCCGAACTTGTACGACATGGCCGCCGGCTGCAGGCTGACCGCTGGGTCGCCCAGGCCGGAATCCGGCTCGAGCTCCGAGAGAAACGCGATGTTGCCGATCGAGAAATCGACCTTGCTCACCGCCGCCAGCGGCAGCTCGAGGTTCACGCTGCCGACCGTTGCCGCATTCAGGCTGCCGCCCGCCAGTTGCACGTCGCGGAGCGCCCAGGTCGAGCCGCCGGCATCGACCAGCCGGCAAAGCGGAGCAGAGAACTCGCGCCGCGTCGGTTGATAGAAGATGATGCCGTCGAGCTTCTCGCGGCGGACGTCGATCTTCTCGCCGTCGTACTCGAATTGCACGCTGTCC
>DASRJB010000415.1:0-13814 GCA_035649715.1 Pirellulaceae bacterium | reverse complement strand
CGGTCCCGGCCCGGGAGGATTTCCAGGCGGCTCCCCCGACGGAGGCCGCGGGTCGATGATGCCCTCGCCGGGCGGTTTCAGTGGCGGGTTTGGCGGCGGGACCGCCGGGGGCGGGTATGGTGGCGCCACTGGCGGGTTTGGCGGCGGTTTCGGCGGAGGCTATGGCGGCGGCGATGGAGGCTTCGGCGGCGGCGCGCGGGGGTCGGTCACGCCCGGCGACCCGCTTCGCGACGCGATGGTCGATCAAAACTTGATCGAAGTCGAGCTGTACGGGATCGTTTACATCTACAATCCCGTCAACAAAGCGCAGTTGGGGCTGGAGGCCCCACCGGGAGCGACCGTGGCCGCACCGCCGCCGATTCCGGTCACGCCGACCAGCACGACGGCCACGCCGTAACGCAGTAGTTGGGGCAGGCCAGACGGTCAGCAGCCAATGGCAGGGGACCGACTGAAACGAGCGAGGAGCGAAAGTTATGAAGATGCCGAAAATGAAGTTCGACACCGCCAAGCTGCAGCTATTTCTGTTTCACCACGTCGAAAAGCTGGTGCTGGCGCTGGTCGTTTGTGTGATGGGCCTCTTGATCTGGCAAGGATTCAAGCTGGAAGGGTTGGACAAATCAAAAACGCCGCAGGGCCTGCTCCAAAAAAGCGACGAATTGCAGGCGTTCATCGACACAGCCAACCGCTGGACCGAAGTCGTCGGGCCCGAGCGCGAAGCTCAGGTGCCGCTGAACATCGCGCAGCAGGTCGAGGTAGGTCAGAAGTCCACCGACGCCTTGGCCTATACGCTGCCAGTCTCGATCAATCGCCCCAGCTTTCCCAAACACAACCCGCGGCTCGACCCCGAGCTCTTGCCGCCTGAGCACGTGATCGCCTACGGGTGGATCGGCCCGCTGGCGGTTTTCGCCAAGCAAAACGACGAGGATGCGCTGTACGAGCGGCCAGCGGCCGATTTGGAGCCGCCCGTGGTCCAGAAACCCAAAAAGGCCAAGCCGAAAAAGGGAACAGGCCCCGGCGGGGAGGCCGCGTATGGCTCGCCCGACGGCGGCTATGGCCCGGGCATGCCGGGACCCGGCGGCGCTAAGAAGAAGAAGGGCCGCAACAGCCGCTACGACCCGACTGACGCCACGCTCGGCAGCGGAGATTACATGCCCCAGCCAGGCGGCCCCGGAGGCTACGGCTACGGCAACGGCATGTCGCCCGAGACGATCTATCCGGAGTCGGTCAGCGAAGGATTCGTGCTGCAAATGGCCGAAGCGACCATCGCCAGGCCCACTTATGCGATGACGGTCATGGCGGTCGTCCCCATTCTCAAGCAGTCCGAAAGGTTCGAAAAAGCGCTGGCCGATTCGCTCGACTTCGACAGCAGCCGGGACTTTCCCTGGTACTTGAAATTCGAAGTGCAACGGGCCGACGTCACCGCCGATCCGAGCGGTGCGATCGACTGGACCAAGGCGGTTCTCATCGACCCGATGAAGGTTCAGATCCAGCAGCACGGCCGGCCGGCCGACATGAACCGGCCGGAAGTGAAGCCGGACTGGGCGGGCGCGGTCCCCGAAGTGGTTGACATCAACTATGTTGACCCCAAGCTTACACATCCGGCACCGCCAGTATTGCAGCGCGACCTCTGGTCGCTGCTGACCCACCCCGACGTCCCGCTGGCCACCGCGATGCAGATGGGGGGCGAATACGGTCCAGGCGCTCCAGGAGCGGCGCCGCCGGCTGACGAATCCGGCGACCTGTTTGCCAATCCCAACGGTGCCGGAGGCGCCGGTATGCCCGGAATGCCGGGAATGCCGGGAATGCCTGGCCCAGGCGGCCGCGGCTCGCCCGATGGCGGCTACGGCGGCGGGTATGGCCGTATGGGCGGCGAAGCGGGCATGGGCATGGGCCGCATGGGCGGAATGAGCCCCTATGGCGGCAGCGGCTACGGCGGCGGTTACGGCCGCATGGGTGGCTATGGCGGATATGGTGGCGACTCGGGGGGTTACGGTCAGGCCGGCCCGAGCCTGACGCCCCCCAAGTACAAGCTGATCCGCATGACCGACACCCAGGTGCAGCCGCGGCGCAAGTACGTCTATCGCGTCCGCGTCTGGCTGCACGATCCGAACCACCCGGCGACGTCGATGGGCTTCATCGCGCCCAGCATCGCCTCGCTGGACGACAAGGTAAAGAAGCGGATCAAGGAGGTGGACGACGAAGTCAAGGCGGGCAAGCGGAAGGCCTTTGAGGCGAGCATCATCATGACCGAATGGAGCGCTCCCAGCGCCCCGACTGAACTGCCGCCGCCCGACCGGTTCTTTGCCGTCAGCATGCCGGAAGTCAGGAAGCGCGAGCTCGTCAAGGGCAAGCCGGAGGTGGCCGACGACCAGCCCAAGGCCGAGGCGCTGATCGTCAAGTTCGACCACAGAAAGGTCGTGGACATCGGCTCGGATCAGACCGTCGCCCGCGGCGCGGTGCTCAACCTGGTTCCCGATCCCAAGGCCGACCCCGCTCTCGATCCCAAGGTGGTCGTCCTCAAGGTAATTCACCCGGTGACCAAGCAGTTCGTCGAGCTGCCCAAATATGGTTTTGCCACGGGAGCGATTGTCGCCGATATCCAGGGGGGCGAGATGATTCCGCCTACCGACAAGGCCAATCCGAACTCGCTGCAAGCCCCGTGCGAGATGCTGGTCGTTGACGCCACCGGCCGACTCCGCGTGCTGAACGAGACCGACGATATCGAAGGGATTCGCCGCTTCGGTATTCCCAAGCCGCCGCCCATGCCCACCGGTCAACCCGGCAGCGAATATGGTCCCGGTGAAGCCGGCTACGATCCGCTGGGCAGTCCGGACGGCGGAACCGGCGGCCGCCCGCGGCGTCCAACCCGTGGCGGCTCCTGAGGTCCGTGTAGGGAACGCCCTCCGTGGCGTTCCGGGAATGCCACAGAGGGCATTCCCTACAGAAATTCCCAGGGGGGCCGCCGCGGTTTCCGCCGGCGGCCTCGTTCATTTCTTGCCAGACCCCTAGTAGGTGATCACGCCGCGAATCAAAAACGTGTTCTGCGGATCGAAGTCGCCGTTTCCGCTGGTGAACGTGATGCTGCGGCCGAACACATAGCCGCCTTCCAGCCGATAGCCCGCGCCGCCGTTCAGCTTGCGTTCGAAGCCCGCGATCAAGCGGTAGTCGATGTAGGTGACGTTGTCTTTCAGTCCGCTGTCGCGGACGATAGGCCACGTGTTGCCGCCGAACTCGGCCGTGCCGAATATCCAATCCTCGAATCCCGGGCCCACGCCGGTACGCACCGCGAGCTTTGGCTTGGGAAACAGCAGCTCGAAGCGGGTCCAGTCGGCGGGCGTCCAAATCACCCCGCCCGCCGGCAGGATCCGCACGTTGTCGCGATTGAGGTACAGCACTCCCCCGATCAGCTGCACGCGGCCGGGAATCCAGTCGAAAATCGCCAGCGCCTTGCCCGTCAGGCGGAATTCGCCCGTGTCGAAGTCGCCGAACACGCTGGGCGCGACCGAGAGCAGCGCCTTCCAGCGGTTCACGACCACGGGCAGCCACATGAAGTCCACGTAGGTCAAATACAGCCGCGTCGGCAGGTCGGTCACGGTCGGGCCGTCGATCAGCGTCATGTTGAAGCCCGGCGTGATCAAGAGCGGCCACTCCACGATCGGGGCCGGCAGGGCGACCGTCAAAAACGTGTCAATTTCGGTGCCGCCCAGGTCGTCGGGGTCGTTGGCGTTGCCGAACCAGGTGGCCGAGAGCGAGAACAGCTGAAAGAAGCCGTTTTTGTGAGAGCTGATCTTCTGCGGCGGGAAGTAATAGAGATCTTCGTCGGTCAGCAGCTCCTCCACCGGGCTTTCCGGCAACGGCTGCTCGTCCCAGGGGCCGGCGCCGGGAGCGGGGAGCGCTTCCAACGTCGTCAGCGGCCCGTCGATGCCCGCCGGAGGACCAGGCGGCGCAGCGCCCGGCGCAGGCAGCCGATCGACGGGCACGGCGGGCGCAGGCAGCAGCCGCGGATCACCCTGGGCGCGGGCCGCCGCGACGAGCGCCAGCAGGGCCACTGCGGCGCACCAGTAACTCGAAGATGAAATCGCCCGCTCCACGAATCTTCCCGCTGCCTAGAACGCGCTGCCTAGAACGATAGCCCGGCCCGGATCATGTACGAGTCGTCCGGGTTGAACGAGTCCGCCGGCGTCACGACGTAAATCACTTGCCGCCGGAACACGAAGCCCGCCTCGACAAACCCGGTCAGCCCGCGCGGTCCCGTCCACTCGATGCCGCTGGAGATGCGAATGTCGTTGATATCGACGGCGTCGGAAGTGCCGTCGGCCCGCTCGATCGTCCAGGCCCCGCCGCCGTATTCCCCCGCCACGTAGCCCCACAGCTCGAACCTGCCGACCGTGGTCAGGTACGCCGAGAGCTTCGGCTGCGGAAAGAAGAAGTCGAACCGGACCTGCGGCGTGGGCGTCCACAAGAGGCCGCCGGCCGGCAGAATTTTGATCTTGTTGCGGTCCAGGTACATCACCCCGATCTTCGCGGTCAAGGTCGGCGTCAGGCGGAGCACGCCTAGCCCCAGGCCCTGGATGCGCAGGCTGTCGTCGTTGAGCGTGTTGAAGTCGGTGTAGACGCCGACGCGAAAACCGACCTCGGCTCCGATTTGCAGGTTGGGGTCGCTGGCCCACTGGGCGTCGAGATACGCGCTGTACGCCGTCGGCGGCAGGTCGGCGGCCATGAAGCTCGGCCCGTCCCAGAGGTGCAGGGCGAACGCCGGCGAGATGAACAGCGGCTGCCCCGTCGTCAGGAAATTGGGGATCGTGAAGGTGACGGCGGTTTCCGTGTCGTTGATCCCCAGGTCGGTCGGATCGTCGCCGCCGCCGACATAGGTGTGCCGCAGCCGCAGGTCCTGGATGAAGCGGATCGACTGTGAGAGGTCCCACTGCGGCCCGACCCCGTTGGGAAAGACGTACTGCGGGCTGGCGACTCCGCCCGGCGGAGCGGCGGGCGGGCCGTAGGTCGGAAACGAGCCGGGCGGCTGCGCGAGCGGCGTCGTCGCGGCATACGGCGAGGCCGGCGGCTGGGCAAAGACTCCGTTGCCGTTCGACGGCGGCGTATTCGACCAGAACTGGTACGCCGAGGAGCCGCTGGTCGAGTACGGATCGAACGGCGCGGCGGTCGTGCCGGTGTACGGGTTGATGGGCGTCGCGGCGCCCGCGGGCGGGGCAGTGATTACGTTGCTCCCGCCGGGAACGGTGATCGTGGGCGGCGAGACGGTGCTCGGCCCCAGCCGCGGCGCGGCGTCGGCCGCGCCCTTCTGGAACTGAATCGTCTGCGCCGCAGCCGGCGCGCAGCCGCACCAGAGCGCCACCGCGATCGCGAATTGGCTGCCGCCAGGTCTCACGGCCGAACGGCCTCTCGGCAACTTGGGTAGAAAACTTGAGCGAATTTACACGCGCGGGGTAAGTAGCACGCCCGCCGCGCGGCGTCAAGAGAAAGCGGCCGCAGCTAGCGGGCTCGCCGCGCCGCGGATTCTGCTAGCGTTTTGGCCGCTATTGGGCACAATACAGCGGCTTATGTCTGCGAGCACCACCGCTCCCGCGCCGACCAACGTTCGCTATGTTGTGGTCGGCTTATGCGCGGCGATGTCGGTCCTGCTCTACCTCGACCGCTTTGCCATCAGCCCGGCGACCGAGACCATGCTCCGCGAGCTGTCGCTCACCAAGGAGCAATTCGGCCAGGCCATCGGCGCGTTCTTCCTGGCCTACGCCCTGATGCAGATTCCCAGCGGCTGGCTGACCGACACCTTAGGCGGACGCTGGACGCTCGCCGCCTACGTCGTCGCCTGGTCGCTGGCCACCATCGGACTGGGCTTCGCCAAGGGTCTGGCGGGCATCTGGGTGCTGCGGCTGATCCTCGGCATCGCCCAGGCCGGCGCGTATCCGGCGGCGGCAGCGCTGCTCAAACGCTGGATTCCGCTGAGCGGCCGCGGCCTGGCCAACAGCAGCGTCGCCATGGGCGGGCGGTGCGGACTGCTCGTCGCCCTGATGATCACCGAGCCGCTGATGCTCCTCGTCGGCAGGCTGCTGAACTGGGACGCCGGAACTTGGCGCGTCGTGCTGGGAATGTATGGGGTCCTCGGTCTGCTGTGGGCGGCGGCATTCGTCAGACTCTTCCGCAATTCACCCAGCGAGCATCCGTGGTGCAATGCCGCCGAAGTCAAACTGATTGCCGATGACGCCCCGCAGCAGGGCCAAGAAACAGCAGCAGCAAGCGGCATCGGCGCAGTGTGCGGGTTGCTGTTTGCCGTCAACATCGGCTGGATCGTCCTGATCGGCAATCTTCCGGCCGTCTCCGCAGAGCGCGTCAAAGTTCTGGCGGGCTTATTGCACAACGAGCTGGCTGCATCGCTCGTCGTGCGGGCCGTTCCCGAGTTTCTCGGGCTCATCGGCACGCTCGCCCTGTGCGTCTTGACGACCTGGCTGCTCACCGCCTGGTTCGGACAGGCCGGCGAGCGGTTCCGGCTGCCGGTGGGCGAGATGCTGGCCAGCAAGGAAGTCTGGATCATGTGCGTCAACCAGTTCTGCGTGAACATCGGCTGGGTGTTCCTGGCGACTTGGCTGCCGCAGTATTTGATCGAGAACCACGGCGCGTACCTGAAGGCCCAGATCGGCGACGAGAAGATCGTGGCCCCGCTGATCACCGCGGTCGTGCAACTGGCGGCGATCGCCGGCGGCATGTCCGGCGGGAAGGCGACCGACGTCTTCGTCCGGCGTTTTGGACGGGCCTGGGGCCGCCGCCTGCCGGGAATGATTTCGGGCGTCGCGGTCTGCGGGTTGTATTTGCTGGTGCCGCGGCTGGCCGGCCTGTGGTGGTTCGTCGGCGTGATGATCCTGGTCGCGTTCACCATCGACTTCGGCCTGGGCGCGTCGTGGGCTAGCTACCAGGACATCGGCGGGCGGCACGTGGCCTCGGTGCTGGGCGTCGGCAACATGTGTGGCAACTTGGGCGCGGCCATCTTCGCCCGGCTGATCGGCTATTTAGCCGACCGCGACCAGTGGCAGGTCGTCTTTTTTATCTCGGCTGGGGCGATGGCGATGGTTTCGCTCTGCTGGCTGCTCTTCGACGCGTCACGGCCGGTCGTGCGCGAAGGGAAGCCCGCGCTGTAGGGAATGCCCTCTGTGGTGTTCCGGAATGCCACAGAGGGCATTCCCTACAAGACAACACTCGGCCACGGGGGCATCCCTACAGAATCGCCAGCGGATTTCGCCGCTCTTCGAGCGTGCCGCGGGTGACGCCGACGCGGTTGCTGGCCTTGAGCCGCGTCCAGACTTCGCGGCCAGTGACGCCGCCTGACAGCAATTGCCGGTACAGATCAATTAGCTCGACCAGCGGCGAGCCGCTGTCGTCGAGCAGTTCGACGCGAAAATGCCTCACGCCCGCAGCCCAGAGCTGCGGCACGATTTCCGCCCCGCTCTGCGGCACGGCGTTGAACAGCGTGTTGCGGCAACCGACGTCGGCTGTCAGCCGGTGCTCCATCCCCAGGCGGTCGCGAAGCTTGACTTCATGTACGTCGCAGGGCCGGCCGCAGTTGTGCTTGTTCGTGCCCGGCGAGAGCACGGCGCAAAACACACAGTGCTCCATGTGGAACATCGGCATGTGCTGGTGGATCACCACCTCCAGCCACTGCGGCGGGACCGCGCCCACCAGGTCCAGCAGCTGCTCGCGATTGAGGTCGTACGATGGCGCGATCCGCGCCGCCCCTTGCTCGTGCAGGTACTGCGCCGTTAGTTCGTTGGCCGCGTTGAGCGAGAAATCGGCAATGGCGGGCACTCCCTGCTCGCGGAAAAACCGGAGGCCAGCGAGATTGCGAACCAGGATGCCGGCTGACTTGTGCCTGGCCAGCGCGTGAAAAATTCCCATCTCGTCGGGCTTCTGGATCCGCGGCGTCGCCAGCCAGACCTGCGCCCCCTGCTCGCGGCCCGCGCCGACCGCCTCGCGATACTCGCGGATGTCGGCGAAGTCGGCATAGATACTCTTCACGCCGAACTCGAGCACCTCGCGCAGCTGCGGCAGCGACCGGCACAGCACGTGTAATTGGCCCTGGGCATCTGGGTGGCTCTGGCTGGCTGCTCCCACCACAGCCGGCCGAAGTTCCGGCAACATGGATTGGGTCGCCATCCGCCGTGTGGGAGGCGCCTGGGAAACCTCCTCCAGCCGTCGCACTAACTCGTGCCGCAGCTCGCCGAGGACGCTGAAGGGAACCATCGGGCTGCCGTCGATCTGGGCCGCCAGCCCCCGCAGCACAAACGGCGTCCCGCCCAGCCGGCCCAGCTGCTCGCGGAGCGTTTGCTCTGTCAGCGGATGCTTGCGGGCTTCCTCGCACGGCTGGCGTGCCGCGACTTGAACGCTGTGTCCTGTTTCGGTTATCGCAGCGATCGACAGCGGCTGTAGAGCAGCGGCCCTGACGCTCAAATCGACCGCCGTCCGCCGCTGCGGATCGGCCGCTGTAAACGACTTCCGCAAGCGGCTGGTCAATTCCGGGTCGTCGTTCTTCCAGACGCGCATTCCCGGCTGAATCTGGGAAAAATCGATCGCCCCGTGAGCGAACGAAAGCTCGACGACGCCGCTGGAAATCGGTTCCGCCAGCGAGCGGCGGCCTTGAAACACCTCGAACACGCGACCGCCCTGCTCGTCGTCCACGGCCTTGCCGCAGTCGAACGAGACGCCGTCCCCGCGCTTCACCGCGCGATCGGCCAACTCGATTATCACGCGGCCGCCTCGGACGCCGCGCACGTGACCCAGCAGCACGCCCCGCTTGGCCGAGCTGATCGCCGGGACCAGCAGCTTGTGGTCGCAGCCCGCCAGCCACCCCGGCGAGAACCCGCGGCTGAACGACAACTCCATCTCTTCCACGTCGCGGGGCGTGAACCGGGCCGCGCGGCCGGCCAGCGCCTCGTCGATCGCCCGCCGGTAATGCTTGACGATGTTCGCGACGTATTCGGGCGTCTTCAAGCGCCCCTCGATCTTGAAGCTGCACACGCCAGCGTCGATCAGCTGCGGGATCAGATCGAACGCCGCCAGGTCCTGCGGGCTCAAGAGGTATTTCTGCTCCCCTAGATCGACATTCTTCCCGTCGCAGATCAGGTCGTAGGGCAGGCGGCAGGCTTGCGCGCACTGACCGCGATTGGCGCTGCGGCCGCCCAGCGATTCGCTCGTCAGGCACTGGCCGGAATAGGCAACGCACAGTGCGCCGTGGACGAACACCTCGATCGGCAGCGCCGTCTCGCGGCGGATGCGGCGAATCTCTTCCAGCGAGCATTCGCGGGCCAGCACCACGCGGCTCGCGCCCAGCTCGGCCGCCGCGGCAATGGTCTGGCTGCTGGTCATCGTCATCTGCGTGCTGGCGTGAATCGGCAGATCAGGGCAGACCGCGCGAATCAGCCGCACCAGGCCCAAGTCCTGCACCAGCACCGCATCGACGCCCGCCGCGGCGACCGTGCGCACGAGGCTCTCGACCTCGGCCAGCTCGCTCGTGAAGACGAGCGTGTTGAGCGTGACGTAGCCCGCCAGGCCGCGGCGGTGCAGTTCGGCCAGGATCTCCGGCAGCTCGCTGGGGCTGAAATTCTTGGCCCGCGCTCGCGCGTTGAAGCCGGCATCCAGGCCGAAATAGACCGCATCCGCGCCGTTCTCGATCGCCGCGCGGATGCAGTCGCGGTCGCCCGCTGGGGCCAGCAGTTCGGGACGGGCCAGTTCGTTCACTTCGCCTCGATGCAGTACAGGTTTTTGTACGTGCGGATGAAAATCTGCCCGTTGGAAAACGCGGGCGTGGCGCGAATCGTCTCGTTGAGCTGGTTCTCGGCGAGCAGCTTGAACTCTTTCGGATTCGCCTCCAGGACGAACGTCGTTCCCGGCGTGTTGCTGATGTAAATTCGCCCCGCGGCATAGGTCATCGAGCTCCAGCTCGTCCCGCCGCCGCGCGGCTGCTCCCACTTCCGCTCGCCGGTCTGGGGGTCCATGCACCAGAACGAGCCGTTCTCGTTGAGGATATACACCAGGCCATCGACGACGACGCCCGAGCCGACGCGCTGCGAGTTGCGCGGATGCGTCCAGAGCTTGTGCGTCTCGGTCACGTCGCCCTGGCCGCCGCCCTTGACCGCGATCGCCGGCCCGCCGTAGCCGCACATGACGACGACGATGTCGCCGGCCACCAGCGGCGAGGTATAGATGAGCTTGTTGGCCAGGCCGGCGCACGACCAGACTTCCTGGCCTGATTTCGGATCGCAGGCAAACAGCCGGTCGGGCAGGCTGAGCAGGAGCAGCGACTTGCCGCCGACAGTCGCGACGACAGGCGTGCTCCAGGAGCCGCGGTAGTCCTCGACCTTGGGCGACCTCTGCTCGGGAAACTCCTTCCGCCAGACTTCGTCGCCGCTTTGCTTGTCGAACGCCGCGACAAAGGCGTTCAGGCCCGGCCCGAAGTTGAGGATCACCAGGTTCTCGTGCAGCAGCGGGCTGGAGCCGTAGCCCCAGATGTGCTCGACCTTGCCCAGGTCCTTTTGCCAGAGGATTTTGCCTTCCAGGTCGTAGCAAAAGAGGCCTGCCGAGCCGTACCAGGCGACGACCCGCTGGCCGTCGCTGGTGGGCGACGAGGCACAGGGGGGATTGGTGCCGTGCGTCTCCTCTTTCTCGGTGTAGGCGACCTCGTGCTTCCAGAGCAGCTTGCCGGTGTCGCGGTCGTAGCACCTGAGGCCGCGAAGGTTGCTCGGCTTGGGGGCGTGCGTGATGAAAACCTTCGGCCCGACGACGATCGGGCTGGAATTGCCGTCGCCATCCAGCGGCACGCTCCACTTCACGTTCTCGGTCTGCGACCAGGTCAGCGGCAGCGATTTTTCCTCGCAATAGCCCGTTCCCAGCGGCCCGCGCCACGCTAGCCAATCGGCGGCAGGTGCGGTCGGCGCGACGATCCACAAGGCAAGTGACACGATCCAAGCAGGGCGGGACCTCATGGAAGAGCTCCGAGCGGTGGGATTGCCCGATGGCCGGTGCAGTAAGGGAAGGGGCTTTCAGCCTACCAATTTCTCACGTGGATACGCCACGAGCATCATGCGCGCATGACCCGCAAATTTCTCCGCGGTCGAATTACTGAAGGTAAGTGCTTTATTCACATGGGTTTACATCACAAATGAAGGCTCAGCCATTATGCGCATTATGCGCTGGGGCGATCGGGTGATCGTCGCATGCGAGAACACGCGGCCTGCGCGCATGACTGGAGTTTTTTGTCTGAAGGATATTTTTTCGTTGCAAGTACTCGCTCCATAACGCTTTGCGTCCAAGAATGCGAGTCGGCGGCTATGCGCATTATTCGCATTCAACCATTTTGGGGGAGTAGCAGGGCCTTTCCTGCCGTTTGTAAGCTTTCTATCTTAGTAAACCGCTGTATAGAGTCAAGGAGGCGGCGGGAAAGGCCGACCATCACGCCGAGCGTAATGAGGCCGATACGAGGTTCCACTAGTCGCCCTCCATCAACTCTTTGAGCATCAGCTCGCGCCGGTTCAAAAACGCCCGCGTGACCTTGAAGTGTTCGGTTTCTTCGTACGCAATCGGCGCGATGCCGGAAGCCGTGAAGTGCAGGATCAGCGAGTCGGGATAGGCCATGATGATCGGCGAGTGCGTGGCGATGATGAGTTGGCCGCCGCGCTTGACCAGCTCGTGCAGACCGGCCAGGAACGTGAGCTGCCGCTGCGGGCTGAGCGCGGCCTCGGGCTCGTCGAAGAGGTACAGGCCGTTGCCGGTGAACCGCTGGAGCATCAGCGTCAAGAACGCCTCGCCGTGCGACTGCTGGTGCAGCGGCACCGGGCCGTACGGGTTCTTGTCCGGCGGAAAGCCGAGCTGATCGACGTAGCTGGAAAGGTTGTAGAAGCTCTCGGCCCGCAGGAAGAAGCTGTCGCCGCGGGGAATCTTGCTCTTGCCCAGTTGCAGCTTTCGCGGCAGCGATTCGTCGTGCGTCGGCCGGGTCGCGAACATCGCGTGCCGCGAGCCGCCTTCGGGGTTGAAGCCCTCGGCGACGGCAATGGCTTCCAGGAGCGTCGATTTGCCCGTGCCGTTCTCGCCGACAAAGAACGTTACGCACGGATGTAACTCCAGCGCCGTCAGATGTTTGATCGCCGGGATCGAATAGGGGTAGACCTCGAACGACTCGACCAGCTCCCGCCGCAGCTGGACGGATTTCAAAAACGGCGGATCCGTGGGCGCTCGATTCATTTCGGGGCGGGCAAACCGGGCAACCAGCCGCAGGATTCGCCGTCGTGCAGGAAGCGGTCGTGGGCCGAACAGAAGAACCACTGTTCCGCCGCCCGGGCGAGGCCGGCCGAGACCGGGTTGTGGGCCAGGTAATCGACGATCGCGTCGAGCTCCGCCTCGGAGCGGACCCAGTAGTCGAACGACTCGTCGTGCCAAGGCAGGGGCAAGCCGCCGCCTTCCAAGGCCGCCGCCGCCTCGGTCGTCGCCACCTTCAGGCCCCGCAGATAATCGACGAGCGGACTACAAACATCGGGCTGCTCGTCCATCCGCTCGGGGATTTGCTGCGCCTGCCCGCTGTGAGCCGCGGCCAGCGAATCGGCCGCCGCGCGCGACTCGAGCACCACGTGAACGTGATTCGGCAGAATCGTATAGGCCAGCAGGCGGTAGTCGCTCTGCCGCCGGTACAGCTCGCGGCGGATCAGCGACGCCAGCCGGCGGTTGAGGAGCGTTTCCACCTCCCGGTTCTGGTCGAGTAGCCGGTCGTATTCCGTAAAGAACCGCTGCTGGATGCGGGTTTTGAAGCGGCGGCCGAGCTTGGCGTCCTTAGGCGTCAGCTGGAGCTGCTCTTCGCGCCAGCCGCGGAGGTCGGCCAGCTGCTCGGGCCGCGCCGCGCCCACGACGCGGATCGTCAGCAGGTGCACCGCGCCGCCCGCGGTCCGCACCGGCGACTCGGCGGCCGGGTCGGATGAAAACGTCGTTGCGCCCGCGCCGTCGGCCATCGCAGTTTCCCCGCTGCCGCGATCCCTCTAGCTCGAAAGCCACGCGGCCACATCCTTGGCCCAGTAGGTCAGGATGATTCCTGCCCCCGCGCGGGTGATCGCCGTCAGCGATTCGAGCGCGATCGCCCGCTCGTCGATCCAGCCCCGTTCGGCCGCGGCCTTGACCATCGCGAATTCGCCCGACACGTTATACGCCGCCAGCGGCACGCCGGGAAACCGCTCGGCCGTCTGCCGGATGATATCGAGGTACGCCAGGGCCGGCTTGACCATCACGATGTCGGCCCCTTCGGCCAGGTCGAGCTCGACCTCGCGCAGCGCCTGGCCGCTGCCGGCCGCCGGATCCATCTGATAGGCCCGGCGGTCGCCGAACTTGGGCGTACTTTCGGCCGCCTCGCGGAACGGGCCATAGAACGCGCTGGCGTATTTGGCCGCGTAGCTCATGATCGGCACGTGCGGGAAGCTCGCGCCGTCGAGCGCCGTGCGAATGGCCCGCACCATCCCGTCCATCATGCCGCTGGGCGCGACCATGTCCGCGCCGGCCTGGGCGTGGCTGACGGCCTGCCTGCCGAGCAGCTCCAGCGTGGCGTCGTTGTTCACGTCCATCCGGCCGGTGCGGTCGTCGATCAGGCCGCAGTGGCCGTGGTCGGTATATTCGCAGAAGCAGACGTCGGTGATGACCAAGAGCTCCGGCGCGGTGTTCTTCGCGGCGCGAATCGCCTGCTGCACGATGCCGCTGGCGCTGTACGAGTCGCGGCCCGCGGCGTCCTTTTCGGCCGGAATGCCGAACAGAATAATGCCGCCCAGGCCGAGTTT
>DASRJB010000414.1:0-7985 GCA_035649715.1 Pirellulaceae bacterium | reverse complement strand
CGATCCGCGGCAGGTCAACCGATTTCGCTCGGAATGTTTGCGGGACACTTGCGCGGGAGACGGATTCTCTCTTGCCATTCGGCGGGCCCTTAGCGTATAGGCAAATGCAGGCTTTGCGGCGGGCGGCCGCGGAGCCCCCCTCGCACCCCACAAGCGTCATGGATCTGGGACAGCCCGAACCGATTCCGCGACCGCACTTCGAGGGCGAGCCGCTCGGCGAAGACCGCGAGTTGCCGCGCCGCGCCGGCGCGGCCGCGGCGCTGGCGCGGGACTGGCTGCTGGCTCAGCAGCGCCCGGACGGGCATTGGTGCGGCGAGCTGGAAGGCGACACGATCCTCGAAAGCGAATACCTGCTGCTCCTGGCGTGGCTCGGCCGCGAGCAGTCGCCGCTGGCGAAAAAGTGCGCCGCCTATCTCGTCGAGAAGCAGCTGCCGACGGGCGGCTGGGCGATGTATCCCGGCGGCAAGCTGGAGATCAGCGGCAGCGTCAAGGCCTATTTCGCTCTCAAGCTCACCGGCCACGACGCCCACGCCGACTACATGCGGCTGGCGCGGGCTGCGATTCGCGAAGCCGGCGGCGCGGACGCAATCAACAGCTTTACGCGGTTCTACCTGGCCTTGCTGGGGCAGATTTCCTACGACCAATGCCCGGCGGTCCCGCCGGAGCTGGTCCTGCTGCCGGCGTGGTCGCCGATCAACCTGTACCGGATGTCGGCCTGGTCGCGGACGATCGTCGTGCCGCTGTCGATCATGTGGGCCAAGCGGCCGCGGCGCGAGCTGCCGCCGGAGCGCGGCATCCGCGAGCTTTTTCTCAGCGATCCGGCGGAGTGGCCGCAGCTGCGCTGCCCGGGCCTGCCGCGCGAGCGGGGCTGGTTCTCGTGGGAGCGGTTCTTCCGCCGGTCGGATCGCGTGCTGAAGTGGCTGGAGGCTCGCCGCGTGCGCCCGCTCCGCCGGCGAGCTCTGGCCGCCGCCGAGCGGTGGATGACAACGCGGTTCGCTCACAGCGACGGCCTCGGCGCGATTTTTCCGCCGATCATCTGGAGCATTGTGGCCCTCAAGTGCCTGGGCTACAGCGACGACAGCGCCGAGCTGCGATATAACTTCGACCAGCTGGCGGCGCTGACGATCGAGCAGCAGCATACGGCCCGCTTGCAGCCCTGCCTGTCGCCCGTGTGGGATACCGCGATCGCGCTGCGGGCCCTCGCGGCGAGCGGCATCGCGGCCGAAGAGCCGGCGGCGGCCCTGGCGACCGACTGGCTGCTGGACAAGGAGGTCTCGCGGCGCGGCGACTGGGCCACGCATGCCGATGCCCCGCCCGCGGGCTGGTTCTTCGAATATCACAACGAGTTTTATCCCGACGTCGATGACACGGCGATGGTGATGATCGCCCTGGCCGAACTCGAAAAGTTCAAGGTCCAAAGTTCAACTTTCAAAGTCGGTGAAGTCGATCGGGCGAGCGCGGCGCGGCGGCGAGGACTGGTCGGCGCTTGCGGCCGGGCGCAGCAATGGCTCCTGGCCATGCAGAACCGCGACGGCGGCTGGGGCGCGTTCGACAAGGACAACGACGCCGAGTTTCTCTGCCGCGTGCCGTTTGCCGATCACAACGCGATGATCGATCCCAGCACGCCCGACCTGACGGGGCGGGCCATCGAGGCGCTCACGATGTGGGGCACGAGGGCCGCCGAGCCCGCGGTCGAACGCGGCGTGGCATTTTTGCGGCGGACCCAGGAGCGCGACGGCGCCTGGGGCGGCCGCTGGGGAGTCAACTATATCTACGGCACCTGGCAGGCGCTGGTCGGTCTGGCCGCCGCCGGCGTGCCAGCAGAGGACCCCGCGGTGAAGAAGGGCGCGAACTGGCTCTTGGCCCACCAGCACGCTTGCGGCGGGTGGGGCGAATCGGCCGACAGCTATGAGCAGCCCGAGCTGCGCGGCAAAGGCCCTGTGACGGCCTCGCAGACTGCCTGGGCCGTGCTGGGCCTCCTGGCCGCGGGTCTCGCGCGACACAAGGCCGTGGAGCGCGGCATCTATTACCTGCTCGACACGCAGCGCGAGGCCGGCGACTGGGACGAGCTGGAGTTCACCGGCACCGGGTTTCCCCGCGTCTTCTATTTGCGATACCACTATTATCCGGTCTACTTTCCCTTGCTCGCACTGGCCGAGTACCAGCGGCGAACCCATGCGGAATGCGGAATGCGGAACGCGGAATGGCAGCAGCGGTAGGTTGAGTTTTCTTATTCCGCACCGAGAACTCCGCATTCCGAACTCCGCATTCCGCATTTGAACCATGCCCCCGATCTCCCAGGCCTGGACCGTCGCGACCTACGTCCTGCGGCAACGGCTGCGCGGCGTGCAGCGCTACCCGCTGGTCCTGATGCTGGAGCCGCTGTTTCGCTGCAACCTGGCCTGCGCCGGCTGCGGCAAAATTCAATTCCCCGCCCACGTCCTGCGACGTCACCTGACGCCCGAGCAATGCTGGGCGGCGGCCGACGAGTGTGGCGCGCCGATCGTTTCGATTCCCGGCGGCGAGCCGCTCTTGCACCCGCAGATCGGCGAGATCGCCGCGGGCCTCGTGGCCCGGCGGAAGTTTATCTATCTCTGCACCAACGCCCTGAAGCTGGAAGAGTCGCTGCCGCAGTTCCGGCCGTCGAAATACCTGGCGTTCTCGGTGCATCTGGACGGCCCCCGCGAAGAGCACGACCGGGCCGTCTGCCGCGAGGGGACCTACGACATCGCCGTGCAAGGGATCCGCGCGGCCAGGCGCCGCGGGTTCCGCGTCACGACCAACACGACGCTCTTCCGCGGCGCGGATCCGGCGCGAATCCGCGGCTTCTTCGACGAGCTGATGAAGCTGGGTGTCGAGGGGATGATGATCTCGCCCGGCTACAGCTACGAGAAAGCGCCCGACCAAGAGCACTTCCTCGCGCGGCAGCAGACGGTCGATCTGTTCCGGCGGATTCTGGAGCGGGCCAAGCGCTCGTGGCGGTTCAACCAGACGCCGCTCTTTCTCGAATTCCTCCGCGGGCGGTACGACCTGGAGTGCCTGCCGTGGGGCAGCCCGTCGTACAGCATTTTCGGCTGGCAGCGGCCCTGCTACCTGCTCGGCGAGGGCTACTGCCCGACGTTTCGCGAGCTGATGGAAACGACCGACTGGGACCGCTATGGCCGGCAGAGCGGGAATCCCAAGTGCCGCGACTGCATGGTCCACTGCGGCTACGAGCCCAGCGCCGTCGCCGCCACGTTCGGCACGTTCCGCGGCATTGCGGCGACGGCCCGGACGACGCTGCTGGGGATTTCGTGAAGGCAACCGATTGAAACTCAAAGAACACTAGAGCACGAAGGCGAAGCTCTTGATCTGCTTCGTGGGTTAGCCTGCTGCGACCCTGCATGACTGTGGACGCCGGCGCAAGTCGTCCCGCCATTCTTCGCCGGGTTGCCACGCTCGGTGGCGAATGATTCCGCCGGGAATTGCACAATTCGCAGGCTTTTCTGCACTTTTGGCTCGGAATTATTCGCCATTCCGGCTCGATATCCGGGGACCTGGCGAACAATTCGCCGCCGATGGCCGCAAGTGCCTTACGGCTCTGCAGTTAGGAGCCAAATGGGGGTGGCGAATAATTCCCCGCCGCGCAGGACCGGGCCAAACGCCATTCGCCATTCGCCACTGCTCTCCGCGCGAGCGCGAGACCGCCTCTCGAAGCCGCGCGAAGGTTGAATCCGAATTGCCAATGATCCGCGGTGGCATCACCGCTGTTTCCACTCGATCCACATGTGGACATAATTATCCACATCCGCGCTCGGATTGCAAGCAACTTGTACACATTTTGTCCACACGATTCCAACTTGCGCCGATTGCCCGCGGCGCAAGTTCCGTCCCGGTCGTGAGTTCCAACGCCGCGCACCAGCGTAAGTTTTCTTATGGCCCGCTAGCGGAATGGACTAGGTTGGTCCATTCCGGACGCCAGGCAACCTTCGCCGCGGAGTCGGAGCAAGGGCTCCGCTAGCGTCGCACGGGACGGTTGCAATCGTTACATCCGCCACAAGTTCGCACCGCATCCGGCCGATAGCCAACAGCAGGCGCGCTGTTTGCGCACCCTTGGGCCAAAGGCCGGAGCCGTTATGGATAATCCCGACTTCATGCAGACCGTTCAGGCGTGGGCCAACCAGCTCCTGATTTGGGTCGGCTTCGGCACGATCGTCGGGCTGCTGGCCAAGGCCATCATGCCCGGCAAGGACCCCGGCGGTGCAATTGCGACGCTCGCCATGGGCGTCGCAGGGACGATCATCGGCTGCGGCGTCCTTTCGTATTTCTGGCGGGGGCACGTCATCTCGCCGATCAGCCCGCTGGGCTTCTGCGTGGCGACGGCCGGCGCGTTCGTGCTGCTGTTCTTCTACAAGCTGCTCGGCGGCTATTACTTCGAGGAAGACCAGGGGCCGCTCGTCCGCCGCCGCCGCTTCGGCCTCCGCCGCCGCACGCGCCCGCCGGCTGCGGTGGTGTATGACGACGAAACCTGAAGAGTGCCTTAAGCCTTTTTCTTCTTGGCTTTTGCTTTGGTTTTGGCCTTGCCCTCTTCGCCGGCCGCCGGCAGCCGCAGGCCGGGGTGGTTTTCCGGGCCGGGCAGATCGGCGAGCAGTTTCGCAAACCGGGCCAGCGCAGCAGTCGATTCGGGCGTGGGCTGCGTGACCTCACGGTAGCCCTCGCCATTGCGCGACTGGCCGCAATCGATCAGCTTCTGCGGCTGCCCCTGGCCGGGAACTTCCAGGATGAATCGTTCGTCGCGGAGGATGCGGCCAGGGCCGAGGTAGCTGAAGAGCCATTCGCGGTGCTGGCCACCCTCGCCGCGGAGCGTGTGGCCCAAGCTCTTGCCGTCGATGACATGGCCGGCCGGAAGCGCCGCGCCGGAAAACTCCTGCAGCGTGGCGAACACGTCGGCCCCGCTGGCCAGTTCGCGGCTGACGACACCCGCCTTCACTGTGCCCGGGCAGCGCACGATCAGCGGCACGCGGACACCCAGCTCCGTCACCGTGCCCTTGCCGCTGCCGGCCGTTCCGTTGTCGCCGATGAAGATGAACAGCGTGTTTTCGGCGATGCCGAGCTTGTCAATCGCGTCGAGCAGATTTCCCATCAGGTAGTCAAGGTACTCGACGTTCGACTTGTAGCCCGCCGGCCGCCGCTGGCCGGGATGAGCCGGATCGGGCGTCTCTTCGTGCGGGCCGTGAGTCAGCGGCATCGTGTAATAAAAGCAAAACGGCCCCGCCTTGTGCCGCGTGATGAAGTCGATGGCGAACGCGTTGAACAAATCCGGGCCGTAGTCATTGGGCTGCGTGGTCAGGTACTTGCCGTTCTCGACGATCGAGGGGTGCCAGTAGCGGGCCGTGCGATTGCCGCCTTCGTAGCGCCCCGTGTGAGTTACGCCGGCCGGCAGGTTGTGCTCGTAGGCCCACATCCGGTATTCATCGAAGCCGCAATCGCGGATCAGCGTCGGATGCTCGCCGGAGAGCTGCCACTTGCCGCACATGCCGGTGGCGTAGCCCTTCGCCTTGAGCATGTCGGCGAACGTGAATTTGTCGCCGATCTGGTATTCGGGCGAATTGGGCCGCGGGGAGAGCGCGGCGCCAAACATCTGGAAGTAGCCCGTGCGAAAAGCGTACTGGCCGGTCATCGTGAGGACGCGGGTCGGCGTGCAGAGCGGCGTGACCCAGCAGGTTTCAAACCGCATGCCTTCCTTGGCCAGGCGGTCCAGCCGCGGGGTCTGATGCTGCGTGTTGCCGTAACAGGCCAGCTCCTTCGCCCCGATGTCGTCGGCCAGAACGACGACGAAGTTCATCGGCTTGTCGGCTGCAGTGGCAACGAGCGGCAGCGAGGCAAGACACAGCGCGGCGAGCGAAAGGCGAGGCATGGAAAGGCTCCAAGAATATGTTTGGGCTCAGCCTAATGAATGACGCTGGGCGATGCTACCGCCGCGGCGCGCCCTAGCCGCGGGCCCGCCGGCTGCTGAGATATTCCAGGAGGGCCTTGTCGAACTGGAGGCTCGTGTCGAGCGCGACGTAATCGACGCCGGTTTGAAAGCATTCCTGGCGAAACAGGCCGCGGAAGGCCTCGATCTCGGTTTGATAGTCGCGGCGGTAGCTGCTGGCATCGACGACGACTTTCTCCTGCGTCTCGGGGTCCTCGAATTCGATCATGCCCTGATAGGGAAAATGGACCTCGGCTTCGTCGAGGATATGGAACAAGATCACGTCGTGCCCGCGGTGCCGCAGGCGGCGGAGGGCCTGAAACACCGGACCGGGATCCTGCAGCAGGTCCGAGAAGAGCATGATCAGGCTCTTGTGTCGCAGCATCGCGGCGAGCTGCGTGATGCTCTTGGCGATGTCGGTTTGCCCGGCCGGCTTGAGGTTCGCCAGGTGCGCCAGGATGTTGCCCAGCTGCGTCCGCTTGCTCTTGGGCGGAATTACGTCGCGGAGCTTCTGGTCGAACGTGACCAGGCCGACCGGGTCCTGCTGATAGATCATCAGGTAGCACAGCGAGGCCGCCAGGCAGATCGCGTAGTCGAACTTGGTCAGCTCCTGGCGGTGCGTGAAGCCCATCGATTGGCTGAGATCCATCACCAGGTACCCCGTGATGTTCGTCTCCGCCTCGAACTTCTTCACGTAGTACTTGTCGGTCTTGGCGAACACGAGCCAGTCGATGTCCTTGGGATCGTCTCCGTGCGTGTAGCGGCGATGCTCGCTGAATTCGACCGAGAAACCGTGAAACGGACTCGCATGCAAGCCCTGCAAAAACCCTTTCACAACAAACTGCGCGCGCAGATCCAGCCGCTTGATCTGGTTGATGACTTCCGGCTTGAGATATTTTTCGACGGAAGCCATTGCAGTGCTGGTGCTGGGGGCTAGTGCTGGGGCCGGAAAGGATACGGATCAAAACTGTAGGCTAGGCTTGCAAATTGCAGGAAACTCTAGGGGGATTCGCATGGCTATCAGCAGCTTCAAAGACCTCATTGTGTGGCAGAAGTCGATCGAACTTATCGAGGAAGTCTATCGCTTGTCAGCGACCTTTCCCAAGCAAGAGACGTATGGACTTTCCAGTCAACTGCAACGTGCCGCCGTATCCATTGCGGCCAATATCGCCGAGGGCAGCGGCCGTCATTCGACGAAAGAGTATGTTCATCACCTCTCGTATTCGCTTGGTTCATTGGCCGAAGTGGAAACCTACTTTGTGGTCTGCGTGAAGCTCGGGTACGCGACACAGAAGTCGGTGTCGAGTCTGGAAACTAAGGCTGATCAAATTGGAAAGATGCTACGAAGTCTGCAAAAGGCCTTACGACGAAAACTCGGGCCCGACGATGAATGTCCCTAGCACTAGCCCCCAGCACCAGCACTCGCTCACGCAAACTTCGCCACTTCCGGCTCCTTCACCTCTTTCAGCAGTCGCTGGATGACGTCTTCGGTGGACATGCCTTCTGCCTGAGCCTGGAAGTTGGTGCTGAGGCGGTGCCGGAGGACGGGGATGGCGATCCGCTTGACGTCGTCGATGGCGACGCTGAAGCGGCCGTCCATGGCGGCCAGGGCCTTGCCGCCGTTGATCAGGAACTGGCCGGCGCGGGGGCCCGCGCCCCAATCGACGAGGTCCTTGACAAACTGCGGGGCCGTCTCGTCCTTGGGGCGAGTGGCGCGGACCAGCCGCGAGACGTACTTCACGATGTACTCGCTGACCGCGACCGAGTGCACCAGCTTTTGCAGCCGCACGATCGCCACGGAGGAAAGAATCTTGCGGACCTCGATTTTCTCCGTCCGGGTCGTCTGCGTGAGGATTTTCTCCTCCTCGTCGGCGGTGGGATAGCCGACCTTGATGTTGAACATGAAGCGGTCGAGCTGGGCCTCGGGCAGCGGATAAGTGCCTTCCTGCTCGATCGGGTTTTGCGTGGCGATGGTGAAGAACGGATCGGGCAGCTCGAACGTCTGCCGGCCGATGCTGACCTCGCGCTCCTG
>DASRJB010000413.1:0-4516 GCA_035649715.1 Pirellulaceae bacterium | reverse complement strand
TCTCCGTTCTCCTGGGTCTCATGATCTATGAATGGACGCGTTACTGCGGGACCGAAATCGAATCGGGCCGCGACATGACCTGCGACCGCGAAGACATGAAACAGGGATTGGAGCCCGATCTGTGCTACTGGACGATCAATCAGCCGCTGGTATATGGCAAGGACGAAGTCGATTTCTCCGTCGATCCGCCTCCGGATCTGGCGCTGGAGGTCGATATCACACGGTCGTCAATCCCCAAGCTGCCAATCTATGAGGCCTTAGGGGTGCCGGAGGTGTGGTGCTGGCGGAATGGGATCGAGGTCTTGGCACTTCGCGATGGACACTACGCCCGCGTCTCCGAAAGCGTCGTCTTGCCTGGGTTTCCATTGCGCCTGGCCGAAGACTTCATCCAGCGGCGAAACTCCGCTGGCGAAAACGCCCTGATGGCGCAGTTTGTTGCGGCTCTCGCCAATCTGCCTCGATAGCTACGAAACGCACGGACGTATGGCGCTCGACCTCTTCCATCCGCTGATCCGCCAGTGGTTTGCCGGCCGATTCGGCCAGCCGACGGAGCCGCAACTCCGCGGCTGGCCGGAAATCGCGGCCGGCAAGCACACGCTGATCGCCGCGCCGACCGGGTCGGGCAAGACCTTGGCGGCGTTTCTGGTCTGCCTCGACCGGCTGCTCAGAAAATGGCTCGAGGGGAAACTGCCGGAGGGAATCGAAGTCGTCTACGTCTCGCCGCTGAAGGCCTTGAGCAACGATATTCAGCGGAACCTGGAAACGCCGCTGGCCGAGATCGCCGCGCTGGCGGCCGACGCGGGCTTGGGCGAACTGCCGATCCGCACGGCGGTCCGCACGGGCGACACGCCGCAGGCCGAACGCGCGGCCATGCTCCGCCGCCCGCCGCACATCCTGGTTACGACGCCCGAATCGCTTTACCTGCTGCTGACCTCGGCCAAGAGCCGCGAGAAGCTGCGGACGGTGAATACGGTCATCGTCGATGAGATTCACGCCCTGGCCCGCGACAAGCGCGGCTCGCACCTGTCGCTCTCGCTGGAACGGCTCAGCGCACTCTGCGAACAGCCGCCCGTTCGCATCGGCCTCTCGGCGACGCAGAAGCCGATCGAGGAAATCGGAGCGTTTCTGGTCGGGCAGGAGTTCAAGGTTCAAGGTTCAAAGTTCAAGGTTGAAGAGCCGAAGCCAACCTTGAACCTTGAACTCGGAACTTTGAACTCCGCCGCCCCGGCGGTCGTCAACATCGGCCACGCTCGCGATCTGGACCTGGGCCTGGAGTTGCCTCAATTGGAGCTGGCGGCGGTTTGCACGCACGAGCATTGGGGCGAGGTCTATCAGCGGCTGACGGAGCTGATCCAGTCGCACCGCAGCACGCTGGTGTTCGTGAACACGCGGCGGTTGGCGGAGCGAGTGGCGTTTCGCCTGACCGAGCAGCTCGGCGAAGAGGCGGTGGCCAGCCACCACGGCAGCCTGTCGCGCGAGATTCGCCTCGCTGCCGAGCAGCGGCTGAAGGCTGGCAAGCTCAAGGCGATCGTGGCCACGGCCTCGCTCGAGATGGGAATCGACATCGGCTACATCGACCTGGTCTGCCAGATCGGCTCGCCGCGGGCCATCGCCACGTTTTTGCAGCGAGTCGGCCGCTCGGGCCACGCGGTGGGGGCCCTGCCCAAGGGCCGCCTCTTCCCGCTGACGCGCGACGAGCTCTTGGAGTGCCTGGCCCTCGTCCGCTCGGTCCGCCGCGGCATCCTGGACCGCATCGAGATTCCGCAAGCGCCGCTCGATATCCTCGCGCAGCAGATCGTGGCCGCAGTCGCCGCCGACGAATGGGATGAGGACGCGCTATTTCGGCTCTGTCGCGGGGCCTATCCCTATCGGAACCTGGATCGTGAAAAATTCGACGCCATCGTGAAGATGCTCTCGGAGGGGATCAGGAAAGGCAACCGCGCCGGGACCTGGCTGCACCGCGACCTGATCAACGGCCGCCTGCGGGCCCGCCGCGGCGCGCGGCTGGCCGCGGTCACCTCCGGCGGCGCGATACCCGAGGCAGCCGTCTATCGCGTCATCACCGAAGGCGAAGGCACGTTCGTCGGCACCGTCGATGAGGATTTTGCCGTCGAGAGCCTCGCCGGCGACGTCTTCCTGCTGGGCAACACCTCGTGGCAAATCCGCGCCGTTCGCGGCGCCGAGGTCATCGTCACGGACGCCCACGGCGCTCCGCCGACCATCCCCTTCTGGCTCGGCGAGGCCCCCGGCCGAACCGTCGAGTTGTCGCATGAAGTCTCCGAGCTGCGACGGGAGCTGGCGGAGAGGGTTCAGGGTTCGGAGTTCATGGTTCAGGGTCAGGAGTCGGGAGTTGGGGGTCGGGAGTCGGAAGAGCCAGCATTTTGCCGAGTCTACGAACGGCAGAGCGGTACTGGAAGCCGTCGGCAAACCGCCCCCAATCTGCAATCTGAAATCGGCAAACTGCAATCGCTGCCGACTCCCGACCCCCGACTCCCGACCCCCGACCCCCTCGCCTGGCTCCAATCCGAAACCGGCTGCGGCCCTTGGGCGGCGCAGCAGGCGGCGCAGTACGTCGCGGCTCAGAAGGCGGCGATCGGCTGCGTGCCGACGGCGGAGGAAGTCGTCTTCGAGCGGTTCTTCGACGAGTCGGGCGGGATGCAGCTGGTGGTCCACGCGCCGCTCGGCTCGCGGATCAACAAGGCCTGGGGCCTGGCCCTCCGCAAGCGGTTCTGCCGCAGCTTCGACTTCGAGTTGCAGGCGGCGGCCGACGACAACGGCGTCCTGCTCTCGATCGGCCCGCAGCACAGCTTTCCGATCGACAGCCTGTTCGGCATGATCAGCCCGGCCAATGGCCGCGACCTGCTCGAACAGGCGGTGATCGCCGTGCCGATGTTCCAGGTCCGCTGGCGGTGGAACATCACCCGCGCGCTCGCCGTCCTGCGGCAGCAAGGCGGCAAGCGCGTACCGCCCTTCCTGCAGAAGTTCCGCAGCGAGGACCTCTTGGCCGCGGCTTTCCCCGAAACCGTCGGCTGCCTGGAAAATCACCACGGGCCGGTCGTGATTCCCGATCAACCATTGGTGCAGCAGACGATGCACGACTGCCTGACCGAGGCCATGGACATCGAGCGCTGGCTGGCGTTCCTGGGCGAAGTGCAGAGCGGGAACGTGCGGTTCATTCCGGTCGAAACCCGCGAGCCGTCGCCGTTCAGCCACCAGCTGCTGAACGCCAACCCGTACGCGTTTCTCGACGGCGCGCCGCTCGAAGAGCGCCGCACGCGGGCGGTCACGACGCGGCGGTCGCTGGCGATCGAGGACGTCCGCGACCTGGCGAAGCTCGACCCGGCCGCCATCGCGCAAGTCGCCGCCGAGGCCTGGCCGCTGGTCCGCGACGCCGACGAGCTGCACGATGCGCTAATGAACTTCGTCGTCCTGCCGGAGAACGAAGGCCGCGAGTGGGGCGGCTACTTCGAGCAGCTCGTTCGTGCAGGACGAGCGGCGGTGGCAACGATCGCCGGCGGCGCGCGATTTTGGATCGCTGCCGAGCGGTGGCCGCTGGTGCGGGCGGTCTACAAGGACGCGAGCGTGCAGCCGCCGCTCGAATTGCCCGCGTCACTGACGAGCCAGGAGTGGTCCGCATCCGACGGCTGGGTCGAGATTGTCCGCGGGCAGATCCAGTGCCGCGGGCCACACACGGCGGAAGAGTTGGCGGACCTGTTGCGGCTGGAACCTTCGCAGGTGTTTGCGGCACTCGAATCCTTGGAGGGTTCCGGCATCGCCATGCGCGGGCAGTTCAGGAATCAGGAGACAGGAGACAGGGGACAGGAGACAGTCGGCGCTGGAGGGAACGCCCTCCGTGGCGTTCCCTCGGCGGTCGAATGGTGCGAGCGCCGCTTGCTGGCCCGCATCCACCGGCAGACCCTCGACGGCCTGCGGCGGCGGATCGAGCCGGTTGCGCCGGAGGTCTATTGGCAATACCTCGTCGAACACCACCACCTGACCGAGAACCGCCAATTGCAGGGCGAGCTGGGCCTCCGCGAGGCGATTGCCCAACTGGAAGGGTTCGAATTGCCGGCGGGCGTGTGGGAGAGCAAGGTGCTCGCCCCGCGGCTGGCCGACTACGACCCGCAGTGGCTCGACCATTTGTTCCTGTCGGGCGAGCTGGTCTGGGGCCGGCTGCGGCCGCCCAAGCGGGACGAAGAAGACGGCCCCGGCATGGCCGCGCTCACGCGGAGCATGCCGATCACGCTCGCCCTCCGCGAAGACCTGCCGTGGCTGTTGCCAGAGGAGCGGCCGGATGTCTCGCCCTTTGCCGGCGGGGCGGCCCAGGAAGTCTTGAATGCCCTCCGCCAGCGCGGGGCCCTGTTCTTCCAGGACCTGAAGAGCTTGACCGGGCTCTTGCCGTCGCAGCTCGAAGAGGCGCTCCGCGAGCTGGCGGCGCTGGGGCTCGTCTCGTCCGACACGTTTGCCGCCGTGCGGGCGATCGACGGTGGCGGCGCGGCGAAGGCGGCCACGCTGG
>DASRJB010000412.1:0-6328 GCA_035649715.1 Pirellulaceae bacterium | reverse complement strand
GGGCGACGTCGTTTACCTTGTCGCCGGCGTGGTGAAATTCCAGGTTGGCCACCGAGCGGGCCGGATTGCGAATCGGTTCACGATTCATCCGGCAAACGAAGCTGACGAGGGTCTTCGCCGGTGGAAAGAAACTCAGAATTTCACTCCGCTGGTCATCAAGCGCCGGGCGGCCAATATCCACCAGCCCGACATCGTCGGCGCCAGCCTCCCGGCACAGTTGCCGTAACCACTGCGCATCGACAACCGTCGGAGGCGGAGTCGCTGCCTTGCTTTCGACAGCCTTGACCGTGGGATGATCGGCCAGTTTCATGGGCGGCTCCTTGTATATGCAAATATGTGGACAAAAAATTATTTGACCCGCATTCCCAACCTCCCCGCGATTTTCGAGAGCACGGCTGCGCCGTTTTCACCTAGAAGTTCGAGGGCCTCGCGCTGAGCCTCACGCCAGACTGGAAAGGCGCGTTCCAGCAGCCGCTTTCCCCTGCCCGTCAACTGGAACGGCTGCATCCGACCGTCATCACCCGCCACCGTCTCGATCCAGCCGTTTTTGCGCATTCTTTCGACGTTACGGCTGAGGGTGGACGTGTCCATGTGCAGCACCTCGCAAACCATCGCGGGACGGGCCACGCCCAGCTTGGCCGTCGCCACCAAAATGTTTAATTGGCTTACTTTCAGTCCGAGCGGCCGCAGCGCATCGTCGTACAAACCGGTAACCGCCCGGTTGAGCAGGCGCACCCGCACCGCAATGCAATCGCGGACAATCGTGTCGATTGACTTGTCGAATTCCTCCATCGTTCCCGCCTGCATTGTTTGTATATGCAACTACTGGCTTCGTCAAGTGGCGTAATCAAGGTCGTTCCGGATCGCTGGGTGTGAAACGAGGCGGGAGCCTCGGGGAAGTGGGTTCCCAGGCTGAAGCCTGGGAACCGGGTCTTTAGCTGCTGCAGAAGAAATGAGCGCCCGCTACTTGCTGGGCCGATAGACAGCTGGTTCGTCGATGCCGTCGCCGTTGAAGTCGCCGGCGAGCGGCACGTCGCCTTCCTGGCCGAGGTCGAGCGTGCGATCGGCGGCGTCGATCTGGCGGTTGCCGTTGGTGTCGATGATCCAGCGTCCGCCGCGGAAGACGGCGATTTCTTCGATGCCGTCGCCGTTGAAGTCGCCCACGACCGGCAGGTCGCCCTTCTGGCCGAATTTGGCGAGCTTGTCGCCGTCCGACCAGCGGCCGTCGCCGTCCATGTCGAAATGCCACTTGCCTTCGCGGAAGACGCCGATCGAGCGGATGCCGTCGCCGTTCCAGTCGCCCGCGATCGGATGATCGTTCCGGCCGCCGAACGCAAAGACGTGGTCGATCAGGTCGGCCCGCTCCTTGCCCTGAGCGGTCAGCCGCAGCAGTCGCTCGCCGTCGGTCGCCTCTTCGGGATTGGGGGGCACGTTTTTGGGCTTCTGCTCGCGGCGCCGCTGGTTGTCCTGATCGGGCAGGCCCGGCTCGTGCTCGATTTGCACGGGGTCGCCGGCCCACTCGGGGCCATAGATGCCGATGTCGTCCTTGCCGTCGCCGTCCCAGTCGCCGATGACCGGCTTGTCGGCCTTGCTGCCGAGCTTGGCCCACAGGTCGGCCGGATCCCAGTGACCGTTGCCGTTGAGATCGAGGAACCACTCGCCCTCGTAATAGACGCCGATCTCGTCCTTGCCGTCGCCGTTGAAGTCGCCGACCACCGGCGTCGCGCCGGGCAGGCCGAACATCGCCGTGTTGAGCGGATCGTCGGCGGTATGGATGGTCCACGTCCCGGCCCGCAGGTTCTCGGCGAGCCACTCGGTCCGCTCGACCCACAGCGCCGGCCGGAAGACGAGGTCCGCATGTCGCGTGCTGCGGCGGGCGATCCGCGGCAGGCCCGCGTCGATGATCGACAGGTGCCAGGTGAAGTTGCCCGTGCCTCCGGTGACGATCGGCGCGGCGACCGGCGGCGGGATGAAGATGTCCGGCGGCGGCGCGAGCAGTTGCTGCTGGAGAAACAGCGGCGGCTCGGGCGGCGGCTCGACCGGCGGCGGCGGCGGAATGAGGATCAGCACCGGCTTGACCTGCACTTCGCTGAAGTTGTTGAACTGCGAATGCTGCCCGGCGGCCAGCGGCACCTGCACAATCGCGTCGAACTTGAAACTCACGCCCTGCGCGGCGAAGGTTTGCACGACCAGCGGGCTGACCAGCGTCCCGACGTTGATTGCCAGGCCGCTGGTGGTGCCGGCAGTGTCGCGGCTGTCGATGAAGCCGCTGGGGTGGAGTTCGAAGATCGAGTAGTTGCCCTGCGGCAGGCCGTCGAATTCGTAGTAGCCGTCGGCGCCCGTCACGACGCGGACCGGTCCCGGCAGCCACTTGCCGGGCAGCAGGTCTTCGCCTCGCACCGGTTCGCCGGTGAGCGTGTAGCGCAGCTCGAGCACGACGCCCCGCAGCCGCAGGTCGTCGGGCGTGAGCAGGCCGTCGCGGAGCTCGTAGAGGTTTTCGGGGATCTCGCCGGTCGGCGAGGTGATGGGCGGGCCGTCGCGGAAAACGTAGCCCGAGATTTTCGCGGGGGGCGTTTCGCAGAAGTCGTAATTGACGCCGACGTCGCCGGACTTGAGGACGACGCTCGCGATCAGGTCGTTCTGCGAGGCATCGCCGCCCAGGTTGCCCGGCATGTCTTCGCCATCGAAGTAGCCGGCGGGCTGCAGCTCGCGGACGCTGTAAGTGCCGGGGCGAAGATTAGCGAACAGGTAGCTGCCGTCGGCGAGAGTTTGGGTCGTCGCGACGAGCTGTCCCTGGCTATTGAGCAGCTGGATCGTCACGCCGAGGATTGCCGATTCGCTGGGATCGAAGATGCAGTTGGGAATGGTATCGGCCCAGACGTGACCGGCGATGCTGACCGATTGCAGCTCCCAGAAGTCGTAATTGACGAAGTGATCGCCCGAGCCGACGGTAATCTGCGAGATCAAGTCGGTCGCACTGTCGTTGCCGCCGCCGCTGCCGGCTCGCTGGCCGCCCTGGAGGTAGCCGCCAGGCTGCAGTTCGCGGACGGCATAGACGCCGGGGGCCAGGTCGGTGAATTCGTACTGCCCCTGGGCGTCGGTGGTGGTTGTACCGACGGCCTGGCCGCTCTGGTTGACGAGCTGGATGGTGACGCCCGCCAGCGGCGAGTCGCCGGCGTCGAAGACGTCGTTCTCGTTGGGATCGACCCAGACACGGCCGCTCAAGCTGCCGGGTAATAGCTCGCCGAAGTTGTAGTTCACGCCGCTGTCGCCCCAGAGCAGCGCGACGCCGTTGATCCTGTCGCCGGGATTCTCGGCCGAGCCGACAATTTGCCCGGCGATCGTGCCGGCGGCGTCCTGGCCGTCGAGCCAGCCGCTGGGCTGAACTTCGCGGATCGAGTACGTGCCGGCCGCGAGGTTGGCGAACTTGTAGAAGCCGCTGGAATCGGTGGTCGTGGTGGCGACTTGCGTGCCGCCGGCGTCGAGCAGGACGACGGTCGCGCCGCCAATGGCCGTTTCGCTGGCGTCCTTGACCCCGTTGTTGTTGGCGTCGTGATAGACGAAGCCGCCGACGTCGGCCGGCTCGTGCTCGCAGAAGTCGTAGTTCACGCCGTCCTGGCCGCCGAGCAGGATGATCTGGCTGATTGTGTCGTTCGCCGGTTTCGCCCCGACTTTGATGCCGCCGATCGTGCCGATATGGTCCGCCCCATCGAGCAGTCCGGCCGGCGTCTCTTCGACGATCGTGTACGTGCCCGGCAGCAGGTTCTGGAACAAATACTCGCCGCTAGCATTGGTCAGCTGCGTGGCGACGACGTTGCCCGCCGCGTCCTTGAGCGTGATCTTCACGCCGGCCAGCGGCCGGTTGAGAGCTTCTTCGCTAAAACAGTTGCCCTGGCGGTCGGTCAGATGGACGCGGCCGCTCAGCGATGCCGGCTGGGCCTCGGCGAAGTTGTAGTGAATGCCGTGCAGGTCCCCCAGCGGCAGGTTGATCTCGGTCAGCACGTCGGGATCGCCGGCGATCGTAGCGCCAGTCGGCGCGCCGCCGACTGTGCCCGGGATCGCTCCGACGCTGAAGAAGCCCGCCGGCTGCGTCTCGCGGACCTGATAGACGCCCGGCTGCAGATTAAGATTCAGCCCGAACGAATAATCGCCCTGGACGTTGGTCGTCGTGGTGTGGCCCGTGTTCGTCCACTGGCCGTTGACCTGCTTCCATAGGGCGAGCGAGACGCCGGCCATTCCGAAGTCGCTGCCGTCCTGCACGAGGTTGCGGTTGTTGTCGGCAAAGACGCGGCCGGCGATCGTCACCGGCAGCGGCAGCTGCTGCAGCTGGAGCATCGTGCCGGTCGAGCGGTCGCGCTTGCCGTTGAAGTCGTCGTTGGGCAGGCCGCTTGGATTGCCTTGCGTGACGAGCAGGCCCGCGCCGCTGAACTGGGCGTCGTAGAGGTTGCGAAACTCGCTCGTGCCGCCGATATCGTGATAGTGCGGCGCGTGAAAATCGGCGGTCAGGTGCGAACTCTGGAACTCGACGCCCGAGGCAATCGGGTCGATGCCCTCGTTGATGAGCTGCTGATTGGTCTGGCTAGGGTCGAACTGCTGCACTTCATCGACGTCGATCGAAAAGACCAGCTTCTCACCGGCCTGGAAGCCGCTGAAGAGCAGCGTGAGCTTCGAGCCGCCGTCGGAGACCTGCCAGCTGACGTGCTGAATTCCCGTGCTGCTGATGACCTGCAAATTGAATGCTTCGTCGGCGCCCAGGCCGCCCTTCACTGTGTCGAAGATCATGTCGGCGAACGAGAGGCCAGCTGGGCCGTGGTCGCCGTCGATTACCAGCCGGGTCAACTCGGTGCCAGCGGCGCCCCCTTCGAACAGGACTTGAAAGGTGTCGCCGTGCAGGTCGCTGCCGCTGTCTTCTTCCAGGTACGTGACGCCGATCTTAATCGGGTCGGCATCCAGGAGCCGCCGCTCTTCCATCGTTTCGAAGCGGCACGCCCGGCTGGCAGCCGCCGGCTTTTCGCGGGGCAGCTTTCGCCAACCAGAGAGCAGGCTCCACAATCCCACAAGGCACCTCCGTGCTAGGGGCTGGGGCTAGGGCTAGGGCTAGGGAGAGAAATTGCAGTCCCTAGCCCTAGCCCCTAGCCCCAGCCCTTCCTTCACCTCAGCGTTCCACTTCCAGGCGGACTTGCTTCCGCAATCTGGTCGCCGACTTCCCAGATGCGGACGGTCGTGTCGTAGCCAGCGCTGACCAGCACTTTTCCCTGGCAGCCGAGGGCGGCGACGCTGCCCGTGTGGCCGCGCAGGTGACCGATTTCGCCGCGAGCAGCGACATCCCACAGGCGAATCAGGTTGTCGCTTCCGGCGGCCGCCAGCTGACGCGGCCCGTAGAACACCAGCGAGAGAACCTTGGCCGGCCGCGGCGGCAGGCTGTATCCGCCGGCGGCGTCGGCCAGCGGCGTCACGTGAATCAGGCGGTCCTCGCCCGACGACGCGACGTACGCTCCGTCGGGCGAGAACGCAATCGTGCGGATTCGCAGCCGATGGGCCCGGATATCGCGGTCCACTTCGCCCCGTGGCATCGCGAGCAGCCGCAGCGTGCCGCAGCGACCGCCGGCGGCCAGCAGGCCGTCGTCGGGCGAGAAGGCCAACGACCGCATGTCGTTGCACGGCGCGGCCGGCTGGGCCACGAGCCGGCGAGCGGCGACGTCGTAGATTCGCACCAGGCCTTCGAAGCCGGCAGCCGCCAACAGCCGCCCGTCGTGGCTGAAGCGGACCGCGGCGATCGCGGCGGGATGCTCGGCAAACGACTCCAGCTGCGAGCCGCTGGCCGCGTCCCAGAAGATGACTTTGCGGTCGTTGCCCGCGGTCGCCAGGACGCGGCCATCGGGCGAATAGTCGAGCGTGCGGACCCAGTCGGCGTGGCCGCTCAGTTTTTGCACCAGCTTGCCTTCGGCCAAATTCCAGACGCGGACCAGATGGTCGTCGCCGGCCGTAGCCAGCAGCTGCCCGTCCTTGTGCAATCGCACTGCCGTGACCACCGGCGGCTTCAATTCGTCCTCGCCCTGCGGCAGCTGCACGACGCGCGAGGGCCAGCCTGCGGCGCGGGTCTCGTCGGCGGCGGCGAGGGGGATTCGAGCCAGCCAGCCGGCCGCGGCGCACGACGCGCAAGATAGGACGAAGCGGCGGCGGGAGATCGACATGGCGGGCGGGCGAAAAGTGGCGGGAGTCGCGGTGACGCAAGCCACCGCTCCTCGTCATCTATCGGCCCGCGCGGCGCGGCAGGTCCAATTTCAACGATTCTTCGGACAAAAGCGCGTGAAGCTGTGCGGACAGG
>DASRJB010000411.1:0-2440 GCA_035649715.1 Pirellulaceae bacterium | reverse complement strand
GAGCAGGACCGGTGCCGCTGTGGGTCCAAGCCGGGCCCGCAGGATGGCACGCGCCTCTTCGAGGCGCTTCTCCACTTGCCGCTCCCCCACCCCCGTGGCCAGGGCGACATCGCTATTCTTGAGGCCGGCAAAATAGCGGAGCGCGACGGCCGCGCGGAGATCTTCGGGAAGATCCTCCACGCAATCTCGCAGAGCTTCGATGTCCGCACTGACGATCCCTTCGTCCGCTGCCTGTCGCAAGGCCGATTGCTCCCGGGCTTTCCTCCGCTTGGCCGATCGGCGAAGGCCCGAAGCTCGACCGACCACCAGCCATGCCAGAAAGGCGCGGGGACACCTCACGCTCTCCGGCCGCGGCGGCTGGAGGAGCAACTGGAGAAAGACGTCCTGCGTGATGTCCGCGGCATCCGCGGCATTGCCTGTGACACGGTAAGCCGTGGCCCAAACATGCTGGTAGAAAGCGTCCACGACTCGAGCGAGTCGGCGGCGCCGGGGGCGCTCGAGGTAGCGCCGGAAAATCGCGTCGGCGGCGTTCCACTCGTTGGGCTGCATCGGCGTTCTCTCCTGCCTGGCTGCGGCCGCTCCGGCGGGCCGCCTCACGAGATGAGAGGCCGCCCGCAATGCCTCCCCGCCCAGAAATCAGCCGGCGGTACGTCCCTCAGGCCAGGACCGGCCGCACCACGTTCCCCGCGACGTCGGTGAGCCGGAAGTCCCGGCCCTGGAAGCGGTACGTCAGCCGCGTGTGGTCGATGCCCAGCAAGTGCAGGATCGTGGCGTGCAGGTCGTGAACGTGAACCGCCTCGGCCGCGATGTTGTAGGAAAAGTCGTCGGTCTGGCCGAAGCTGGTCCCGCTCTTGACGCCGGCGCCAGCCAGCCAGACGGTGAAGCACCGCGGATGATGGTCGCGGCCATAGTCGTCGGCCGTGAGCGTGCCCTGGCAATAGACCGTGCGGCCAAACTCGCCGCCCCACACGACCAGCGTGTCGTCCAAGAGGCCCCGCTGCTTGAGATCGGCGATGAGCGCGGCCGTCGGCTGATCGGTATCACGGCACTGGGCGGCGATCTGCTTGGGCAGAAAGACGTGCTGGTCCCAGCCGCGGTGAAAGAGCTGCACGAACCGCACGCCGCGCTCGGCCATCCGCCGGGCCAGCAGGCAGTTATAGGCATAGCTGCCGCGGCGGCGGACTTCCGGTCCGTACCGCTCCAGCGTCTGCGCGTCCTCGCCGGCCATGTCGAGCAGCTCCGGCACGCTGGACTGCATCCGGAACGCCAGCTCGTACTGGGCGATGCGGGTCGCAATCTCCGGGTCGCCGAATTGCTGCTGGTTCAGCCGGTTGAGGGCGGCCACGTCGTCGAGCATCGCCCGGCGGGCCGTGCTATCTACGCCTTCGGGATTCGACAGGTACAGCACCGGGTCGCCGGTCGAGCGGAACTTGACGCCCTGGTACCGCGAGGGCATGAACCCGCTGCCCCACAGCCGGTCGTAGAGCGGCTGATCGCCGGTGTTGCCGGTGCCCTGGCTGACGAGCACGACGAAGGCCGGGAGGTTTTCGTTTTCGCTTCCCAGGCCGTACGCCAGCCAAGAGCCGATGCTCGGCCGGCCGGCCAGCTGAGCGCCAGTCTGGCAAAAGGTGATTGCCGGGTCGTGGTTGATCGCCTCGGTGAACAGCGACTTCACGAAGCACAGCTCGTCGGCGACTCCGGCGGTGTGCGGCAAGAGGTCGCTGAGCCACGCGCCGCTCTTGCCGTGCTGGGCGAAGCCAAAGCGGCTGGGGGCCACCGGAAAACTGCTCTGCCGCGAGGTCATGCCGGTCAGCCGCTGCCCTTGGCGGATCGAGTCGGGCAGCTCCGTACCGCGCAGGTCGGCCAGTTTCGGCTTGGGATCGAACAGGTCCAGCTGCGACGGCGCTCCGGACTGGAACAGGAAGATGACGCGCTTGGCCTTGGGGGCAAAATGCGGTTTCGGCAGCGATTCTTCGCCGCGCGATTCGCCGGACAGCAGCGTGCCGAGCGCCGCCGCGCCGATGCCCGTGGCCATCTGGCCCAGCAGGTCGCGGCGCGTCACTGGAAACGGCGTTGGACCGATGTTGCTCATTGCCGCG
Organism: Pirellulaceae bacterium; assembly: GCA_035649715.1. GTDB lineage: Bacteria > Planctomycetota > Planctomycetia > Pirellulales > Pirellulaceae > CAYLLN01. The sequence continues at coordinate 341 of DASRJB010000411.1, read as the reverse complement.
TCACCGCTTCGTCGAGGTTCAGGATCGTGCCGCACAGGAGAGCGTACGCCGCAGCTACGTCAGCGCCGCGATCGCGATAGCGCGCCAGGGCCGCCCGGAAAATCGCGGCCTCTTGCTCCGTCAGCGGCCGCCCGACCGCGCAGAGCATGGCCCGCGTGACGCGATCGTCCGGCGCTGTCGCCTCCCGCATTACGCGGTCGGCCAGCGCCTGTGCCGCGGCGACGAGCGTCGGCTCGTTGAGCATGAGCAAGGCTTGCAGCGGCGTATTGGTGCGCGATTCGCGCACCGAGCAGAATTCGCGGGTCGGCGCGTCGAACGTCGCCATTGCCGGCGGCGGAATG
>DASRJB010000410.1:0-4818 GCA_035649715.1 Pirellulaceae bacterium | reverse complement strand
TGACGACGCAGGCAGCGTCGTCACGGCTAATCTTGCCGCGCGCTGGCGATCAGCTTGATGAAGTCGGCGTTGGTTTTGTATTTGCCGAGCTGCTTGGTGAGCTGCTCCATCGCGTCGATGGGGTTCATGCCCGAAAGGGTGCGGCGGAGCATGGTCACGGCGTGCAGGCTGTTGGCGTCGAGCAGCAACTCTTCGCGGCGGGTACCGGACTGCGACACGTCGATCGCCGGAAAAATCCGCCGCTCGGCCAGCTTGCGGTCGAGCACCAGCTCCATGTTGCCCGTGCCTTTGAACTCCTGGAAGATCGCGTCGTCCATGCGGCTGTTGGTCTCGATCAAGGCGGTGCCGATGACCGTCACCGAGCCGCCTTCCTCGAACGCGCGGGCCGTGGCGAAGAGCTTTTTGGGAATGTCCATCGCCCGGACGGACAGGCCGCCCGACTGAATGCCCTCGCCCTTGTTGCCCACGTATTTGTTGAACGCGCGGGCCAGGCGGGTGATCGAGTCCAGCAGCACGAACACGTCCTGCCCCATCTCGGCCAGCCGCTTGCAGCGCTCGATCACGAGCTGCGACAGGCGGACGTGGCTCTCGATGTCTTCGTCGAGGCTGCTGGCGCAGACCTCGCCCTTGACGTTCCGTCGCATGTCGGTCACTTCTTCCGGCCGCTCGTCGATCAGCAAGACGAACTGTTTCACGTCGGGGAAGTTGGCGGTCATGCCCATGCTGATGTGCTGGAGCATGATCGTCTTGCCGCTGCGGGGCGGGGAGACGATCAGCGCCCGCTGGCCACGGCCCAGCGGCGTGAGCAGGTCCATCACCCGCGTGGTCAGCGGCTGCGGCCCGGTCTCCAGGCGGAACCATTTGTCCGGATTGATCGGCGTTTTGGCGTCGAACGTCTTGACGTTGAGGTATTCCTCGGGCGGCATGCCGTCCACGTCGGTGATCTCGCGCAGCCGCGGGCCTTGCTGCCGGCGGGCCGGCTGCACCGTGCCGCGGATCATCACACCCTGCCGCAGTCCGTACCGCTCGATCATCGTGCCGGGCACGAACGGGTCGCTGCGCTCACGGGTGTAGGTGTTGTCCGGGCTGCGGAGGAAGCCGTAACCGTTGGGGTGCATCTCCAGGAGGCCGTAGCCGGGCTCGAGCGGAGTCTCAGTCGCCGGGGGGGCGCTGGGATATTGCTGCTGGCCTTCGGGAACAGGAATCGGGTTGCCGTTTTCATCGAGCTGCGGGGGAGGCGGCTCTGCTGTCATCGCCCCGTCGGGGGCAGCCTCGCCGCCGAAAGGCGGGCGCTCGGGCCGATCCTGATAGTGCCGCCGCGGACGCCGCCGGCCACCGCCGCCGCCATATCCGCCACCTCCGCCTCCGCCGTAACCGCCGTATCCGCCGCCGTTGTTTCCGTAACCGCCGCCGCCACCATAGCCATTACCACGGCCGCCGCGAGAACCGCGACGAAACTGCTTTTTTCCCATTGTCATAAATCCAGAAAGATATGCGCGTGCGCCCAAGGCGCTGCGCTGGGTGGAAGAAGGTCCTTTGACCTAAAGTGAGATGGAAACTGTGTCCCTGGGGGAACGAAATGCCGAGCGCTAACCGCGGCTGGCCAACTGCCATGGCCGAGTCCAACGCTCCGCGTCTATCGAAGATCGGCCTCTCGCAAAGATTCGCTGCCGATAGCGGCTGCTTGCCCTCGCGCGGCGAATTCCAAACGGTATGCGGGTAACCTGTGCAGACAGAGCACTGTCTGGGATTGGACACTTGGGAACGTGTTCCCGGTGTCATTCGTCCGAACCAACCGGCGCTTCGACCGACCCATCGATTAGCAGCATTCGTCGTGCCGCGAATTCGCAGCACGATGCATGCACCCGACGATTGACCGACTTAGCGCCACTCCGCCTCCTGCTGCGATTCGCATTCCCTGCCCCGCGCGGGCGAACGACTTTGTTCGCAGCCGACTGCCAGGAGCAAAGACCGGAATGCACCAACTCAAGCTGAGCGAATCAGGCCAAAGCGGGCACATCCAGGGTCAGAGAAGCGTTTGGCAAGAGCGGGATGGTTTCCCCCCGACACCTGCTCCGCCCGTTTCAGGGGCGACAAACGCTTGCCGGTTAGCAGAAGTGCTACTACAGCGAATCTTATTGATCTCTCGGCCCGTGTCAAGCTGTAACTCCATGCGGGAACGTGAATTTTGGGGAAAATCTGTCGGCGCGGCCGGTGAGGCGGGAAGCCGTTTTTGACCGCAATTGCGGCACAACCGGCAGGTTTTCTCCAAGCGGCACGCCGCGCGCGGCCGATCTTGAGCGATGAGATTCCACAGGCTTCCGCCCGCACGACATCTGGCCGGGTGTTCAGGCTCGCACAAGGAAGTACCGTCATGAAGGCAACTGTCCGGGGATGGCTGATGGGGTGCTGGCTCGCGGTGGCCTGGCTGCCCATTGCCGCTCGCGGCGCGGACCACATGCCGTGGTGCGGCGACTTCCGCATGGCTTGCGGCCTGGCCGCCGAGCAGCAGCGGCTCGTGCTGCTCCATTTTACGCGGGACAACTGCGCCCCCTGCCGCAAGGTCGAGGCGGAGGTCTTCAGCGAGCCCAAAGTTGCCCAGGCCGTGTCGCAGAATTACATCCCGGTACTGGTTCATCAGGCCCGGAATCCGGATCTGGTTACCCGCTATCAGGTCAAGGTCTATCCAACGGACGTCATGGTGACGTCGTCGGGGCTGGAAGTTTATCGCGCCATCAGCCCGCAGAAGCCGGCGGAATACATCATGCTTGTCAACCAGGTCGCGCAGCAGACAGGCACCAGCAGCCCGCGGCAGTGGGCCGACAAGCTCGCGCAGGCTGCCCAGCAATCAACCGGTGGTGCGGGCGACAAGGCCGCCGCAGGCGCGAGCAGCTTTGCTGCACCGTACAGTGCGGCTGCGGATCAGACCGCAACCGGAATGCAGCAGATGGCCGACCAGGCGGCCGGTGCGGGCCACGCCTACCGGCAGCAAGTCGTCGGCGCGGCGGAAGAGCTGCACCAGCAGGCCGCCGATGCCGCGGCCAACGCCAGGCAGCAACTCGCGGCGAACGCGCAGCAGTTCCAGCAGCAATCACAGGATGCCGGCCAGAAGTGGCGGCAGGCGACGCAGCAGTCGTTCGATGCGGCCCGCGGCGCTGGACAGCAAACCGCGGGCGCGGCGCAGAACTTGGCGCAGTCCTGGCAACAGAACCTAAGCGGCGCCGCCGACGCGACGCGGTCGGCGTTTGTACCGCCCGGTGCGGCAGCGCCGACCCTCCCGCCGACCACTTCGGCTCCCGCCGTCGTGCAGCCGCAGCTGCCCACGGAAAACCCCTGGCTGACGCCGGCCGGCCGGGCCCTGCTGGGCCAACAGACTCCGCCAGCGGCGCCCCAACCGGACGCGCCGGTCGCGGCGCCTGAATCGCGGCCGGCAGTTCCGGTGCTGGAAAGCACGGCTCCGCCCCTGGTCGCGTCAGCGCCGCCGGTTGAAACCTCGCCGCCGCGCGTCGAATCCGCACCGGCCGCGGCGGCACCGCCGGCGGCGGCACCGTCGGCTGCGGCACCGCCCGCCGAATCGCGGCAAATGGTCGCCGCCTCACAAGCGCCGCCGGTGGCCCTGGACGGATTTTGCGTTGTCTCGCTGATCGAGTCGATGAATTGGAAGAAGGCCGACGTCAAGTACGGCGCGATCCACCGCGGCCGCACGTACCTGTTCGTCAGCGAAGAGGCTCAGCAGAAGTTCCTGAGCAATCCCGACGGCTTTGCCCCGGTCCTCTCGGGCTGCGATCCAGTTCGCTTCGCCCGAACGGGCGAATTGGTCGCCGGCAAACGGGCTTACGGCCTGATTACGCCCGACAAGAGGGTCTTCCTGTTTGCCGACGAGCAGTCGCTGAAGGTTTTCGAGAACTCGCCCGGCGAATACGCCGAGGCGGCGCGGCAGGCAATGCTCAGGGGTGCCACGGGAAATCTATACCGGTAGCGAGGCAAAATCCAAAGAACCGAAGAACCAAAGAACCAAAAGAAGTTCAACGCTGACTTTGGTTCTTTGGATCTTCGGTTCTTGAGATTTGCTACGCGACAATCTCTCGCTTCCGCTTCACGTAGTCCCATACGACGTAGCGGTCGAGGTCGCGGCCGGCAGTGAAAAAGACGCGGCCCTTGGTGCTCTCGGCCAGGCGGTAGGCGAAGCGGATGTCCTCCTCGGACTGCGACCAGCTCGGGACGAGAAACAGGTTGATGGTGATGCCTTCGCGGGCACACAGCAGCCCTTCGCGCAGGGTCGCCGCTTCGGTCAGCGGATCGGGCGGATACAGCAGGTAGAGCCAATTGCCCTGAAAGTGCGCCGTCGGCAGGCCGTCGGTGATCAGGATCACTTGCCGGTTCGGCGTGTCCTGGGCACATAAGAACTGCCGGGCCATTTGCAGCGACCGCTGGATGTTCGTGAAGTGCTGCGGCAGGCGGTGCTCGCTGATGTCGTCGCGGCTCATATCGAACTTCAGCCGCACGAACGAATCAAAGATCGTTACCGGCTTGGGCATCAGCTCGACGAGTTTGCCAGGCGGCGTCGGGCGGGCAAACGAGAACATCTCGATCATTTGCAGGAAGTCGCCCGGATATTCCCGGCGGATCAGCCCCTCCAAGGCCAGCGCCATCCGCTTGACGTTGATGTACTGCCCGTCGTAGCGCATCGAGCCGCTCATGTCCATGAGCACGACGGTCGCGCACTTAGGGCGGTTGCGCGTGCGGTGGATTTCGAGATCGTCTTGGTTGAGGCGAATGGGCAGCGCAGCCGGGGGCGGGGACGCCCCGGCTCGCTCT
>DASRJB010000409.1:0-2688 GCA_035649715.1 Pirellulaceae bacterium | reverse complement strand
CTCCGCCCGCAGTGAACTTTGCCCAGCCCTGGCTCGACGGCCACTATCCGTCGTACGACTTCCGCGACCGCTCGCAGTACTGGCGGCCGTATGTCGCCCCAACGCCGCCAAGTCCGTAGCACGACGCGGCAAGTATATTGTCTCCCATGACCAAGGAGACGAAATACAGCGTGCGCTGCTCGTGCGGGCGCACGACGCCGGTCGAGAAGTCCAGTGCGGGCGGCGAAGTGGCCTGCCAGTGCGGCCAGCGCGTGCCCGTCCCCAGGCTCAGCGAATTGCGGCGGCGAGCGGGCGAGTCGGCGTTCGTTCAGGGCACGGTCGATGCGATTCATGAGCAGATTCGCGAGGGCAAACTGCCCGCGGGCGACCTCTGTGCATTCAGTCTGCGGCCGACGAGCGACGTGCTGTGGATCACCGTCGAATGCGAAACACCGTACCGCAAGGGAGGCCAAAGTTGGGCCGGAATGTTTTTTCTGGGCCTGGCAGCAGTCTTTTGCGGCTGGCTAAGTCTTTTGTACTTGTTCTCCCGCCGCGAGCCGGACGAGATGATGGGCCGCGAAGTAGTGTTGCGGCTGCCGCTGCGGATCGCGGCCGATGCGCAGCCGGAAGTTCGTCGCCTGGGCACTGCCAAGCTCCGCGAGCTGCTGAGCATGGTGCCGATTTACGCGCAGCTGCTCGGTGAATATCCACAGGCCCGAATCCACGGGCGGCAATAGCCGCCGCGCTTGCCGCTTGCTTGTCAGTTCCGCGGACGAGCCGTAAAGTGGCCAGAAGCCCGGCTCGTAGCGACTAGCCCGCCTGCCAAATATGTCCGCCATCAATCGTCCGTTTTGGATCGCCGTATTCGTATTGTCGGCAAGCTGCCGTTTGGCGATGCCCGCCGAGCCGGTCGTCCTCGGCGAGTACGAGTGCCGCACGGCCGCGGGGCCGATCGAGATCGACGGTAAGGGTGACGAGGAGGCCTGGAAGTCGGCGCAGCCGATCGAGAGATTCGGCCTGCCATGGCTGAAGGAAAGCGCGCGGCCTTCGAAAACGGCGACGAAGGCCCGGCTGCTATGGGATCGCGACTACCTCTATTTTCAAGCGGACCTGGAGGACCACGACCTGTTTGCCGACGTGAGAGAGCACGACGGTAAGTGCTGGGACAACGACGTGTTCGAGTTGTTCTTCCGCCCGGCCCAGGACAAGCCGGCCTACTACGAGTTTCAGGTGAACGCGCTGGGCACGAAGTTCGACTCGATCATGCCCAAGGGCAACAAGACGTTCGAGGAGATCGTCAAGGATGGCGTGTTCGAGTGGAAGACGGCAGTCGTTCGCCGCGGGACGCTCGACAACCGCAGCGACCGCGACGAAGGCTGGTCGGTCGAGGGGCGGATTCCCTGGAGCGATCTGGCCCGCACGGGCGGACGGCCGACGGCCGGCGATGTCTGGCGGTTCGCCCTCTGCCGCTACGACTACACGCTGGGGCAGGAGCCCGAGCTGTCAAGCTGCGCCCCGCTGACGCAGCGCAGCTTTCACCAATCCGAGCAGTATGCGAAGCTGAAGTTCGTCGCGGCCGAAGGCGACAAGAAAATCGGGATCGAGAAGCGCGTGCCGCTGACGACGTCGAAGGTCGTCGGCTCGCCCGATCCGCCGCTCCCCTACCGGCCGGTGCGGGCGTTTCCGCAGCTCAAGCTGACCTATCCGATCGCGCTCGACCGCGTCCCCGGCACCGACACGCTGCTGATCATCGCCCAGGGCCGTTCCTATGGCGCGACGACCATCTACAAGATTCAGGACGATCCCGCGGTGACGACCGCCGAACCCCTGCTCGAAACGCCGGCCGGCGGCACGGCCTACGGCATCTGTTTTCATCCGAAGTTCGCGGAGAACGGCTATCTCTACATCGGCTGGAACGGCTCGCTCAACAAGGCGCCGAAGAAGACCTACGCGACGCGGTACACGTTCGATCGCGAGAAGCGGACGATCGATGCGGCGAGCGAGCTGCACATCATCTCCTGGGAATCCGACGGCCACAACGGCGGCGACGTCGAGTTCGGCACGGACGGGATGTTCTACATCACGTCGGGCGACGGCACGAGCGATTCCGACACGAACCTCCGCGGCCAGGATTTGACCAAACACACGGCCAAGCTCCTGCGGATCGACGTCGACCATCCCGCGGACGGCCGGCAGTACAGCGTCCCGCCGGACAATCCGTTCGTCGGCCAGAAGGACTTCGTGCCCGAGGCGTGGGCCTACGGCTTCCGCAATCCCTGGCGGCTGGCGGTCGATCCCACGACCGGGCACATCTGGGTCGGCAACAACGGGCAGGACATCTGGGAGCAGATCTTCTTCGTCCGCAAGGCCGACAACTTTGGCTGGAGCGTCTACGAGGGGAGCCACCCGTTCTATCTCAACCGCACGATGGGCCCGCAGCCGCTGGCCCTGCCCGCGGCCGAGCACCATCACAACGTGGCCCGCTCGCTGACGGGCGGCGTCGTCTATTACGGCAAAAGGCTGCCGGAGCTGGTTGGCGCGTATATCTATGGCGATCACTCGACCGGCCGCGTTTGGGCGATGAAGCACGACGGCCAGAAGGTCGAGTGGCACAAGCTGCTCTGCGACACAACATTCAACATCACTGGGTTTGGGCTCGATTCGCACGGCGAATTGCTGGTGGCCGATCACCGGGGCAATAGCGACGGG
>DASRJB010000408.1:0-2197 GCA_035649715.1 Pirellulaceae bacterium | reverse complement strand
CGTGTCCGAGGCCAGATAGACGGCCAGCGGTGCGATCTCGTCCGGCGTAAGCCGGCGGCCCAGCGGCGTGATCGTGTCCACGATTTCGTCCACCGAAACGCCGCGGCGCTGGGCGTCGTAGGCGATCCTCTTATCGTTCATCACGGTGGCGACTGGACCGGGACAGATCGCGTTGACAGTGATTCCGTCCTGGGCGACCTCCATCGCCAGCGTCCGCACGAGGCCCAGCACGCCGTGCTTGCTGGCGGCATAGGCGGCGCCATGGAAACTGCCGATCTTCCCGTTGATCGAGGCCACGGTAATGATCCGACCGAAACGGGCCTGGATCATCGCCGGCAGCACGGCCTTGCACAGCTGGTAGGGGGCGGTGAGGTTCACCCGCAGCGACAGTTCCCAAAAGTCGTCGTCGAAATCCACGACCGGCCGAGGATTGGCGCTGCTGCCGATGCCGGCGTTGTTGACGAGCACGGCAATCGGCCCCAGCTCGGCCGTGGTCTGCTCCACGATCCGCCGCGGTGCGGCCGCTTCGGCAAGGTCGGCCGCAATCGTGAGCGCCTCGCCGCCCAGCGAGCGAATCGCGCCGGCCACTTCTTCCAGCTCTTTGGCCGTCCGCGCGGTGATCGCCAAGCGCGCCCCTTCGCGGGCGAACGCCAGGGCAATTGAACGCCCAATCCCCCGGCCAGCGCCGGTAACCAGGCAGATGCGGTTCTTCAGCAGCATGAGAGGCCTCGCTAATTCACTCGACGTGCCGCGACAAACTGCTCATCCACTTCGACACCCAAGCCGACGCCGCTGGGAATAGTCACCGTGCCGTCGGCGTTCAGGCAAAGTGCCCCGCCGCAGACGCCGCGGGTCAGTTCGCTCTGGGCGACGTTGAACTCGACAAACAGCGGTCGCTGGAAAGTGCCGATCAAATGGAGGCTGTAGGCCGTGAGCAGGTCGGTCAGCCAGGAGTGCGGCACCAGGTCGATGCTGGCTTCGTCGGCCAGCCGCGCGACTTGCAAGCCGACGGTCAGGCCGCCGCAGCGCGTCAAGTCCGGCTGCACGACATCGACGCAGCCCCCTTGATCAGCCGCTCGAACTCCCACGTCGTCGCCGATTGCTCGCCGGCGGCCAGCGGCGCGGGACTGGCGCGGCGAACGGCCGCGTAGTCGTCGAACAGCTCCGGATGGATGAAGTCCTCGATCCAGCGGACACGATATGGCTCGAGCGACTGGCAGAGACGAATGTTGTCCTCCAGCGTTCGCGGCTGCCAGGGTCCTTTCCAGCCCGCGCCGTACCAACCGGGATCGACCATCAGCTCGCGCTGGTGGCCGAGGGCCTCGCGGGCCGCGGCGACCAACTCCAGATCGCGGCCGGGATCTTCGCCAAACACGCCCCAGCCGAACTTGACGGCCCGAAAGCCGCGCTCCACGTACGACCGGGCCGCGGTGAACATCGCCTCCGGCGTCTCGCGAAAGAGCGTCGAGGCGTAGGCCATTACGCGGTCACAGCGCCGCGGGCCGAGAAGTTCGCCGAGCGGCAATCCTGCCGCCTGGGCGCGGATCGACCACAGGCAGTTGTCGATTGCCGAAATGCAGTGCAGTGCGACGCCGCGGCGGCCGTAATACGAGCTGCCGATGTAGAGCCGGTGCCACAGTCCTTCGGCGTCATGGAGGTCCTCGCCGATCAGGAGATCGCGGAAACAGCGCAGGCCGAGCACGCTGAGTCCCGGCCCGTTGATGCAGGCGACGGCGGCGGCGGGCAATGTTTCGATATCCGACCAGCCCACCAGCCCCTCGTCCGTGGAGACTTTGACGAGCACCTGCCAGTCGCCGTTGTCGACGGCCTCCCCGCCACCGCTCGTGGCGCGATAGGTCTCATCGCCTCGGAGAAGAATGGCTTCAACGTCGGTGATGTACATGACGGCAATCGGATTAATGTAGAAGTGGCCTGATTCTGCCGTCCTTCATCGGGCGAGTCCAGTATTCGCTGCGTCTTCCGCGCCTCTGCGGTGTATCGAAAGTACACCGCAGAGGCGCGGAAGACGCAGAGGGACGGGCACTCCCTTGAGATTCGGCCGTCGTGGTGCATAGAGTTGAAATGAGGAGCGACTATGCGGATGCGACCCGGCTTCAAGTTGCTGGCGGCCGTCATGGCCGGCCTGTTGTTCGCGGCGGAGACGTCGCGGGCAGATGACGTCACTTTCAGTCGCGAC
>DASRJB010000407.1:0-2015 GCA_035649715.1 Pirellulaceae bacterium | reverse complement strand
AGGGCGCGAGGCAGCCGGCCAGGCCCGCCGCAACATCGCTCCACGCTATGTCCAGCCGCCGCACCGACCACACAAGTTGGCCCTCCGCTCTTACGCTACGGCCCAGCGGAAGCGATTGTCAATTCGCGCGCCTGATGCGGCGACGTCCGCCTTCGAGTACCGTATGTTGACAATCACTGACCTGGGAGATTCGGCTATGCACCGCAGTTGCAAGGCGTGGAGTCTGGCGTTCATTTTAGTGATTGCGGCTGGCCCGCCGCTCGCAGCGCAAGACGCAATAGCGCCCGATGCGGCTCTGGTGGCGGCGGCCGAGCGGGCGATCACCGAGCCGGCGCTGCGGGGGCACATCCGGTTCCTGGCGGGCGACTTGCTCGAAGGCCGCGGACCGGGCTCGCGCGGCGATGAGCTGGCGCAGCAATACATCGCGGCCCAGTTCGAGTCGCTGGGCCTGAGGCCCGCTGCGCCGGGCGGCGGCTGGTTCCAGCGGGTGCCGCTGGTCGGTGTAACGACGCACGTCCCGGCGGCGCTGACATTCCGCCATGAGGCGAAGTCGCTGGAGCTGAAGCGGCACGACGACTGCGTCATCGCCAGCGGCAAGGCCGTGCCGCAGGTCGCCGTCGAAAACGCCGAGATCGTCTTCGTGGGCTACGGCATCGAGGCCCCCGAGTTCCAGTGGAACGATTTCAAGGGGGCCGACCTGCGGGGCAAGGTCTTGCTGATGATGAACAACGACCCGGAGGGCGACCCGGAGCTCTTTGCCGGCAAGCGCCGGCTCTATTACGGCCGCTGGGACTACAAGTACGCCAGCGCCGCGCGGCAAGGCGCAGTCGGCGCGCTGATCATTCATACGACGCCCTCCGCAGGATATCCCTTCCAGGTCGTGCAGACCTCCTGGTCCGGCGAGGAGTTCGAGCTGGAAGAGTCGGCCGGCCCTCGGCTGGACCTCAAAGGCTGGCTGACCGAGGACGCGTCGAAGCGACTGGCGGCGCTGGCGGGCCAGGACCTGGATAAGCTCCGCGCCGCCGCCGAGCGCCGCGACTTCAAGCCCGTGCCGCTGGGCGTGCGGCTCTCGGCCAGCCTCACCTGCGACGTCCGCCAGAAGCAGACGGGCAACGTCCTGGGCCTGTTGCCCGGCAGCGATCCGGCGCGATCACCGCAGGCCGTAATCTTCATGGCCCACCACGATCATCTGGGCCTGGCGGCCGAGCGGAACGCCGCGGGGGACAATATCTATAACGGTGCGGTCGATAACGCGTCGGGAACCGCGGCCCTGCTGGCGATCGCGCGGGCCTGCGCGTCGCTGCCGAAGCCGCCGGCCCGCTCGATACTGCTGGCCGCGGTCGGCGCGGAGGAGCAAGGCCTGCTCGGCTCGCTGTACCTGGCCAATCATCCGCCGCTGCCGGCGGGCAACCTGGCGGCGGTCGTGAACATCGACGGGCTCAACATCATCGGCCCCACGCGCGACGTGAACGTGATCGGCCTGGGCAAGTCGAACCTCGATGAGCTGGTGGAAGGCGTCGCCCGCTGGCAGAAGCGGGTCGTCACGCCCGACCTCTTTCCCGACCGCGGCTACTACTACCGCTCCGACCAGTTCAGCCTCGCCAAGGTCGGCGTGCCGGGCGTCTATCTGCACTCGGGGATCAACGTGATCGGCAAGCCCGAGGGCTGGGGCAAGCAGCAGCTCGAGGAATGGATTCAGACGAAGTACCACCAGCCCAGCGACGAGTACAGCGACGAGTGGGACCTCCGCGGGGCCGTGGAGGACGTGCGGCTGCTGTACTACGTCGGCCTATTGGCGGCGCAGCGTCCGGAGCTGCCGCGATGGAATTCCGGCGACGAGTTCGAAGCGGCCCGCAAGGCGGCGCTGGAGGCACTGAAGAAGTGAGCGGGCCCGCTACGGCGCGAACGAGTTTTTGACGCCGCGCTCCTGGCCCGACCAGCGGCGGAGGATGCCGTCCGCGCCGCCGGCGAGGATCGTCTGGCCGTCGGGCGTGGCGGCGACCGCGTACTGAAAG
>DASRJB010000406.1:0-2147 GCA_035649715.1 Pirellulaceae bacterium | reverse complement strand
GGCATAGAGGTCGTTCGTATCGGGAACGAGCCGCTGATCGATAAAGGCTTCCAGCGCGAGATTATCGCCAGTCGGCGGCGAAACCGCGGGGGATTGAGGACCGCCCGGCAGCTCAGGCAGAAACGCCGGCAGCAGGGTGGTGCCGCGGGCCTGCAGCAGGGCCTGCTTCAGGACGCTCTGCAGCTCCCGGACGTTGCCCGGCCAGGAGTAAGCCCGCAGCCGCGCCAGGGCCTCGGGGGCGACGTCCTGCACTTCGCGGCCCAGCTCGCGGCTGTAGCGCCGCACGAGGTGCTGCACCAGCAGCGGCAAGTCGCCGCCTCGCTCGCGCAGCGGGGGCAGATGAATCGCAAAGACGCCGAGCCGGTAATAGAGATCGGACCGAAACTTCCCTTCGGCCGCCTGCGCCGGCAGGTCGCGGTGCGTCGCCGCAATCAGCCGCACGTCGGTCCGAATGGTCTCGCTGCCGCCGACGCGCTCGAACGCTTGCTCTTGCAGCAGCCGCAGGATTTTCCCCTGCGAGGCCAGCGGCATATCGCCGATTTCATCGAGAAAGAGCGTGCCGCCGTTGCACTGCTCGAATTTCCCGATCCGGCGGCGATCGGCGCCGGTAAATGCGCCTTTTTCGTGGCCGAACAGCTCGCTTTCCAGCAAACTCTCGGGAATCGCGGCGCAATTCAGGGCCAGGAACGGCGCTTTGGCCCGGTGGCCATGCTGATAGATCGCGCGGGCAACGAGTTCCTTGCCGGTTCCACTCTCGCCGGTAATGAGCACCGGAACATCCTGGTCAGCGACGCGGCCGATGGCCTTATAGACCTCGCGCAGCGCCGGGCAACTGCCAACGATAGCGCCCTCCACATCCGGATCGGGCGCCGTCTCGGCGACGACCGCGGGCTGGCGCATGCGGCGAGCCACGTCCAGCGCCTCCCCGACCACCTGCTTTAGCTGTGTGAGGTCTAGCGGCTTGAACAGATAGTCGTAAGCCCCATCCCTCATGGCCTCGATGGCCGTGTCCGCCGACTTGGCCAGCGTGACGAAGACTACCGGGATGCGGGCGTCGATCTGGCGGATCTGCTGATAGACGTCCAATCCGGACTGATCCGGCAGCCGCAGGTCGAGCAGAATGACGTCCGCCGGATCCTGGTTGAGTCGCTGCAGTCCGGCGGCGCCGGTTGCCGCCACCTCGACACGGAAACGAGGAGCCGGAAACGCCTGTCGCACCTGCTCCGGGACCAGAACCGGATCGTCGTCGATAAGCAGTAGATGGGCCACGAGGGCTCGCCTCTGGGGCATCACGGATGCAGATACGTATTGTCAGTGTGGGGGTCCGGCCTGTCCAGGCATAACGACGCCATTCGAGGATATACCGAGCGGCGTGTTACCGGTCTAATTTGGCATTGCATTCGCATTGATGCCGTCACGCGTTACTTGTTTCGGGCGCGGTCAAGCGTCAAGAATGGACGCGTCACTCTCGTGAGGTCTGCTCGTGCCCTACAAAATCGGCCCGCACGATGGACCGCGCGCTCGAATCGTCGCGTCCGGCATCGGATTGCTGGCCGGGGCGATCGCGCTGCTGCTGCGCTGGTACCTCAGCCCGGTGCTGGGCGAGCGGGCCCTCTACAGCTCGTTCCTGCCGGCCGTCTTGATCGCCGCCTACTTCGGCGGATTGTGGCCCGGACTCCTGGTCACGATCTTCTGCGCCGCGGCCGCCAACTATTTTCTGGTCGACCCGCATTTCTCGCTCGCCCTGGAAGGCCCCGGCGACGCCACGGCCCTGGTCATCTTCGCACTGACCGGCGCCTTCATCAGCGGATTGTGTGAATCTCTCCACCGGGCCCAGCGCCGCCTCGCAGACGAGGAGCGCCGGCGGGCCGAGGCAGCCCTCCGACAGTCGGAAGAGCGGTTTCAGCAACTGATTCAATTTTCCTCGGACATCATCGGCTTCTTCGCTGCCGACGGAACCATCCTCTACCAATCGCCGTCCATTGAACGCGTGCTCGGATACCATCCGGGCGAGCGGATTGGCAAAAATGTCTTTCGCGACCCCCTGGTCCATCCCGACGATCTGGCCACGAAACGTGCCTTCTTCGAGAAGGTCAAGAGCAGCGCCGGAAGTCCGGTCACAGGCGAGTTCCGCCTGCGGCATCTCG
>DASRJB010000405.1:0-2356 GCA_035649715.1 Pirellulaceae bacterium | reverse complement strand
CAGGCGCGTCAGTTTGCCGTCCAGGAACAAAAAGCACTTGCGGGCGTAGGCCGGCACGAGCGTGCGGGCGTCGGTGTTGGTCGTACCGGTGAAGCGATCGACCCGAATGCAGGGCTGGGCCCAATGGGCCTCGGAGGCTTTGTCGGTCGGATTGTGGGCGACCAGCCGGAAGTCGATCTCATCCGTGCTCGCGGTGAGCGAATGCTCCACGACCACGCCGTCGGCCAGCTTATCGCGGAGCTTGATCGTGCGGCCGCCCTCGCTGGCCTCGAGCTGCTCGGCGGTGTGCGGGATGACCGTCTCCTTCCAGTCGCGATCGGTCGAGCCCGGCCGGCAATAGGCCTCCAGGTACAAGATTTTCAGCTCCTGGCCGGGAAAGTCGCCGCGGATCGTGAGATAGTTCTTCTCCCAGGACATCGTCAGACCGGGCTCGGCGGCCAGGGCCGGCGCCGTCAGCACGAGGAAACCCGTAATCGTCAGCAGCCGTGGCATCTGGCTTTCTCCCGTCTTAGACTGCGAACTAAACCCTCTCGGCACGCGTCATCACACTGTCTGCGGCCGCGAGAATCAACCCCCAGACCGTTTTGCGATGTCCGTTACGCACACCTTCGAGAACGACAGCCGGGCGTGGTCGCCCATCGGCTGGGCGTTTCACGTCTGGTCGTGGATCGCCCTGCTGGTGCTGTTCGTCCTGCTGGAGGTGTTCGTCGATCCGCTGACGGCCTCGCTCGTGCTCTGCCTCAAGCTCGGCTGGCGCGACCTGCTGGTGGCCCTGCGGCTGCGCGGACACGACGACCCGCGGATCGTCCACGCGATCAGCCTCTACTGCCTGGCCCAGGCGTGCTTCAAAGTCGCCCTGGCCGGCGTGCTGGTCTGGGCGCTGATCGTCGCGTGCGAGCTGCTGCTGGGAATTCCGCAGCCGGTGGAGCGCTTCCTGGCCGGCTTTTGCCTGCTGTTCAGCGGGCTGATCTTGGGAGCATTGACGGTCGGCTTCGCCGCGGTGCGGACCGTGGAATACCGCGTGCGGCCCTGGCTCGACGGCACGCTCTACAAGCACCTGCTGGACCGCAGCCAGCGGCTGACCTGCCAGGGCACCTTCAACCGCGTGCCTGCGCTATTGCGACTGGGCATGCTGCTGGCGACGCTCGTGCTGGCGCCGGGCGTCTATGCCGGATACCACCTGCTGGTGGTGAAGGGAAACCTGGCCGGCATAATGGGGCCGGTGATTTTCATCACGCTCTGGTGGCACGGCGTGAAGCCGATGTGGACTGCCCTCAAGCAGGTCGCCAGCTCGCCCGCGGAATGCTGGGACGCGTAAGCGTAGGACGTGTAGGGTGGGTCGAGGCCGCGACCGACGCGAAGCGGTGGTTGCGGCCGATGACCCACGCGGGGAGCGACGACGTGCGCGGCGTGGGTCAGCGCTCGCGGACTCGCTTGACCCACCCTACCGCTACCGCTCGACCCGCGTCGTACCTGCCCACAGCTCTTCCAGGCGATAGAACTCGCGGGCGTTCTTGTCGAACAGATGGACCACGACGGAGCCGTAGTCGAGGAGAATCCAGTGGCTTTGTTCGTAACCCTCGCGGCCCAGGCGGCGGTGGGCGTGCCCCTTTTGCAGCACGTCGTCGATCGCGTCGCTCATGGCCCGCAGTTGCCGGTTGCTCGTGCCGGTGGCGACGACGAAGTAGTCGAAGGCCGTCGTCTGCTCCCGCATGTCGAGCACCACTAGATCTTGTCCGCGGTTGTCTTCCGCTTCGCGAGCTGCCGCCAGGGCGAGTTGTAAACTGCGATCGGAAGCCGTCCGCACGACCGGTTGGCTCAGGGTTAGTGCCACGCACGCTCCTTTCGAATAAGGGCATCAATCGCCCACCAACTGCATTCTACCCAGACGGGAGAACGAAGTCAGCCGAGAGGTTCGTGAATTCGGCGCGGCGAGCCGCGCGGCGAGTGCGTTGAATTCCGCAAATTCCAGGAGTATGTTGCAAGGCGAGAAGATCCAGGATCAAAGACCGGTGAAAACCCTCGCCAACGCCAGGAAAAAAGCTATGTTTCGCCTCTCCCGCCGCCGCTTCCTATCCGCTTCTGCCGCAGCCGCCGGGGCGCTGGGCCTGGGAGCATACGCTAATCCAGCGCCGGCCCAGCCGTCGCGGTCGCCCAGCGAGCGGCTGCGGATCGCCGGCGTGGGCACGACCGGGCGGGCCGGGGCGGACCTGTCGGAGGTTTCGAGCCAGGACATCGTCGCTTTGGCCGACGTGGACGACAAGCTGATGGAGAAGGGCTCGGCTCGCTATCCGGCGGCCCGCAAGTACCGCGACTTCCGCGTGATGCTCGAGCGGGAGGCCGACAAGATCGACGC
>DASRJB010000404.1:0-6493 GCA_035649715.1 Pirellulaceae bacterium | reverse complement strand
ACCGACCAGGGCTATCTCGGCATCGTCGGAGCCCTCATTAGCGGCGTGGCCATGGCCAACCGCCACTGCCTGCTGCCGGCGCCGTAGGCGGTCGGCCGATGCGCGACTATCCGAGAAAAACTTCCAGACGGCGATTCTGCGCCTAACTCCTGTCGCCACAAGAACTTGCGGTCATGCGCGCGGCCCAGTCGATATGCGCATTATGCGCGCCGCGCAGGACGCCCCGGCAGCCGCTCTCGGGCCTATGCGCGCATCTTTGAAGAAAGTTGTCCAGGCGGCGTTTCAGCGTCTAACCCCTGTCTGCACTGCATCTTACGTCATGCGCATGCGCCAAACGACTATGCGCATTATGCGCGCCGCTCTCTACAAACGACCAAATTGCCAAAGCTCCGCGGCCCGCCCCCTCTTTGCAGCTTCTTGCCACAACTGTATAGATGCGCCAACTAGCTCCCTTATTCGGGCTCAGTGCCTAATTCTTGGATTTTGGCGCCGCGGCAGAACCACGGACGCGAACCAAGGCAAGAAAGTTGACAATCACCAGCGAACTTACTTAGTCTCAAGGTAGGTGCAGCCGCAATTGGTCAGCATTCCGGCGGGCCGTTCGTTGTGCGCGCCGCAGGCGTTGTTATGTCCCGTACCGCCATTTTTGAAGCCAGTCTGGCCTACTTCCTGGAGCCGATCGCGCGGTTCCTGGAAGACGAATCCGTGACCGAAATCATGGTCAACGGTCCAGATCGGATTTTCATCGAGCGCCGCGGCAAATTGGAGCTCACGCCAGCCCGGTTCAGCGACGAGGACGCCCTCATTTCGGCCATTCACAACCTCACTCAGTACGTCGGCCGAGACATCGGTCCCGAGCAGCCGATCCTCGATGCTCGCCTGCCCAGCGGGGCGCGGGTCCACGCGGTAATACCGCCGGCTTCGCGGACGGGGCCCTGCCTGACGATCCGCAAGTTCCGCCCCGACGTGCTGTCGCTGGCCGACATCGTCCGCCTGGGCACCGTGTCGCCCGCGGCCCGCGAATTCCTCGAGATTTGCATCCGCTTGCGCAAGAACGTGATCGTCGCCGGGGCCAGCGGGGCGGGAAAAACGTCGCTGCTGGGAGCTTTGTCTGAGGCCATCCCCCACGATGAGCGCATTCTGATTATTGAGGACACCACCGAGCTGCGGCTGAAGCAGCCGCACGTGGTGCAACTCGAGTCGCGGTCGGCTTCGGGCGGCGAGGGCGTGACGCTGCGGCAGCTCTTCGTAGCGGCCCTCCGGATGCGGCCCGACCGGATTCTGGTGGGCGAAGTCCGCGGCGGCGAGGCGCTCGACATGCTCCAGGCGATGCTCAGCGGCCACAGCGGCGGACTCTCGACGGTCCACGCCGCCTCGCCGCGCGACGCGCTCGTGCGGCTGGAGACGCTGTCGCTGATGTCGGATATTGAGTTGCCGGTCTATGTCGCCCGGGCGCAAGTCGCGTCGGCGGTGCACCTGGTGGTGCAGATCACGCGCTTCCCGCAGGACGGTTCGCGGCGAGTCACGCGAATCTCCGAAATCCGCGGCTTGGCGTCCGACGGGCAATATCAGCTGGCCGACCTGTTTGTCCTGGAGATGAAGGGTACCAGCCGCGACGGTCGGCTCCAATCGAGCCTGGAGCCGACCGGCGAGAAGCCGAGCTTCGCCCGCGAGCCGCAGCAATATGGCCTGACCGACCTGATTCACACGTCGGAGGCGTTATGGGGCTGATCCGGACGGCAATTCGACGCCGGAAGGCCCTCACCCCGGCCCTCTCCAAGAGGGCGACGGGGCGGTGGCGGCGCGGTTCGGCGACCGTCGATTACTTCCTGCTTGTCTGCATCGTGCTCCCACTGGCGACGTTCCTAATGTGGTTCGCGCCGCGGGCCATTCAATCCGTTTATGATTTACTGACCGTCGTCGTGGCCTGGCCGTTCATGTAGGCCGCGAATCAACCTGGGAGGACCGAATCATGTCACTCAAGCAGCCGCCGGCACTGGCCCGCTTGCTGGCGAAAATCCACCGCGACGAGCGGGGCGGCGTCTCGATCGAAACGGTGCTGATCATCGCGGCGATCGCCCTGCCGATCCTGATCTTCCTGATCCGCGTCGGCTGGCCGCGCCTGAAGGCGTTCTTCAACACCGGCATGCAGGACTTGGAAACCGGCTCGACGAATGCCCAGCAATAAGCGCCCAGCAACAAGATGCTCGCCACGCTCCTACTCGTAGCGCTCGTGCTGACCGCGGCGGTGACCGACGCGGCAAGGCACAAGATCTACAACTGGACGACCTATCCCGGCATGCTGGCCGGCCTGGCGCTGGCTGCGCTCGGTGCGATGTGCGAGTGGCTCGCGCCCGATGCCGCCGCGGCCTGGCGGCCGCTCGTCGGCTGGCTCTCCTGGACCGACGCACTCGGCGGATTCCTGGTCTGCGGCTGCTTGATGGCGGTTTGCTTCGTGTTTTTCCCGATGGGCGGCGGCGACGTGAAATTGCTGGCGATGGTCGGCGCACTGGCCGGCCTCGAAAAAGGCCTCGACATCCTGCTGTGGACGTTCATCTTCGGCGGCTGTCTGGGGCTCACGATTTTAATCTGGCGGTTTGGGCCCTTGCGGCTGCTGAAGCGGGCCTGGGAGCTGCTGTTGGGCGTGGTTACGCTCGGCACAGTCCTGCGTCCGCCGAACGAAGAGAAGGCCGTGCTGCAGTGGCCGCTGTTCCTTGGTCCGTGTGCGGCTGCGGCAATGGCCGCGGCGCTTATCCCCTGGCCGGCGTTAGCAAACTACATGTAGCTGAATTCGCCAGAATTCAGTAGCAATCCGGGTTGTCCGAATTCTGGCGAATTCGGCTACGAGTTCAGGCAATGCTTCGGGCCGTGCTCATCGACGCCTGGCCGCTGGCGGCGGCGCTGCTGCTGATCTGCGGCGGGCTGGCCACGCTGGCGCGGCTGCTGCGAGCCGGCCCGCCACGGCCGCTGGCAATGCTGCACGCGGATCAGCAGGGAGGAGTGCAAAGCTTGAGTTTCGTGCTGACGGTGCCGGTGTTCATCATGCTGATGATGCTGGCCGTGCAGATCACGCAGCTGATGATCGGCCTGGTGATGGTGCACTATGCGGCCTATGCGGCGGCCCGCTCGGCCAGCGTCTGGTTCCCGTCGCGCATCGAGCCCGGCTTCATGTACGGCGAAAACCGCGCCGGCCTGCGCGTGCTGGAGCGGCTGGAGGACGGCGGCGAGGTGTATCGCATCCAGCCCCCCGAACCGGGCCGCGGAAAGTTCGAGCAAATCCGCCGCGCCGCCGCGCTGGCCTGCTTGCCGATCGCCCCCTCGCGCGACCTGGGCCTGGCCAATGGCGACTCGATGACCTCCGCCATTCAAAACGTGTTCGCCGCGTACGCCCCGGACGAAGTCGCCTCGAATCCTCGCATCGCACAGAGGCTGGCCAACAAGTGGGCTTACGCCAACGACGCCACGACGATTGAGATTCGCACGTTCCATCGCGACTGGCCGCCGCTCTGGAAGCTCGTGCCCGGCCCCGAAGGGCAATACAACGAGTACGAGATCGGTTGGCAGGACCAGATTCGCGTGACCGTGATACACCAGTTCGCCCTGCTGCCCGGTCCGGCCCGATTGCTGGCCCGCCAGGCCAACCAGAGCCGCTACGCGGACACGGTCAGCCCGCAGATTCGGCAAAGGCAAGGCGTTTATTCCCTGCCGCTCTCCGCCACGGCTTGCCTCGTCGGCGAAGGCGAGCGGTCGCTCATTCCACGCGTCTATGAGCTGCGTTAAGTCCATCGCCGACTTGCCCATCTCCAGGTTGCACCGCGACGAGCGGGGCTCGATCAGCCTCGCGACCGTCTTTGCGCTGCTGCTGCTCACGATCCTGCTGGGGATGGTGATCAACACGGGCCGCCAGGTGGACAACAAGGTCAAGCTGCAGAACGCGGCCGACGCCTCGACCTACTCGGGCGGCGTCGTGCTGGCCCGCGGGATGAACACGGTCGCCTTCACCAACCACATGCTGGCCGAGACGTTCGCGCTCACGGCCTTCATGCGCGAGGCTCGCGACCGACACGCCGAGCCGTTCATCCCCGACATCCTCGCGGCCTGGGCCCGCATCGCTCCAATTCTCGGCCGTTCGGGCTTCCCGAAGTTCGTCGCCCTCGCGGGGCAGATTCCCGCCAAGACGCAGGCCGAGCAGCAGATGGTCACGGCCTACGGCAACTGGATGGCCGCCTCCAGCGAGCTGATCCTGCCGGTGCTGGAGGAGATTCTGGCACAGGAGATGATCCCGCAGTTCCAGCGGGAAGTCGTC
Organism: Pirellulaceae bacterium; assembly: GCA_035649715.1. Taxonomy (GTDB): domain Bacteria; phylum Planctomycetota; class Planctomycetia; order Pirellulales; family Pirellulaceae; genus CAYLLN01. The sequence continues at coordinate 2,187 of DASRJB010000404.1, read as the reverse complement.
GCCGTCACACCCGGCTTGGCCCAAACCGCGGCCGCCCGCATTGCCGACATGCACACGGGCAACCCGTCGCAGCGCGACCAGCCGCGCGGACCGGTCGTGGGCGTGTTCTGGCGGACGCTGCTTGATCCGGTGGGTGGCGCGAGCGAGGGCTTCCTTGGCACCATCCCCGCCGTCGATCCGGCGACCGACACCTCGTCCGAAGCCGGCCGCTACCGCATGTCGGCCATCCGGGCCCGCGATAATTATGCCCGCCATTACCTCGGCCTCTGGAACGGCGAGTTGATGGCCCCGTTCGACCAGTACGCGAAGATGTCGCAGTTCGGCAGCCTGTGGCGAAGCTTCACCTGCGGCCAGCTCACGCAATTGCTGGCTGAATATCCCGATCGAAACTTCCCCCACCTCATCCGCGAGACCTGGCGCGACGCCCCGCAGTCCGACTGGATGAACCTCGACTACATGTTTGTCGGCGTGGCCTATCGCCTGAAGGTGCAGCCGGCGGCCCCGCGGCTCTTCCCCGATTCGCTGGCGGCGGATAATCAGGCGTTCACGCAAGGCATGCTGTTCGCGCCACGGCGGCGGCCAATCAGCCTGTGGTGGAACGAGTTTGGCCCGCACTTCGTCTACAACAACGCGCCGCGGCACTGGGACCTGTGGAACGAAAACTGGTCGTTCAAGCTCGTGCCGGCGCTTTCGTCGAGCATTCCGCCGATCCTGCAGATGCCGCCGCAGACGCCCTTCGCCGCCGCCGCGGCGAACAACCGGCTGCCAAATTTGCAGGCGCTGGATACGGAGGACTTTCGGCGGATGACGACGCATTAGGGCAGGAGTCAGGGGTCGGGAGTCAGGAGTCGGAAATGCGACAACGCCAGCAACATTTCGCACGCCGCCGCGGGCTGGCGCCGCTGGAATTGGTGCTGGCGATTCCGATCTTGATGTTCGTTCTGGCGCTGTCGGTGATCTTCGGCGCGGTGACTTGCTGGAAGATTCGGGGCGAGGTCGTGGCCCGCGACGCAATCTTCAGCAGCCGCTGGCCGGGGAACGGCGGCATTGCCGGCAAGGAGTGGCGCGTGCCGCTGGCCACGCGCGGCGTGCGCGGCGGGCCAGCCCTGACGGAACTCGACCATCCGGTATTTCAGAACGAGCTGATCCGCGGGCCCTTGCCCAACGGCATCCGCGTCGATGACGAGATGCTCGATCCGAAGAATCACGCCCGCATCGGCGTCTCGCACCTGAGGCGCGACCCGCCGGCTCTCGGCAAGATCGGGCCGTATCAGGTTGACGTCGAGCAGCCGCTCTTGGACGGCAAGTGGCAATTCTGGCAGCTCGGCTACGGCGGCAACACCAGCCGGCGGCTGCGGCGGCTCTACGACCTGCTCAATGTGCCCGGCGCACAGGGCCAGAAGGCGATCTACCAGCAGTCGGCCCAGCAAACGCAGGCGATCTACATGCGGCCCGCGTTGTTCGTGCTCGACCGCGACGACGAGTTCATCGCCTGGTACGGCTGGCCCGCCCCCGACTTTCACCCGCGGCTGCCGCGGTTCTGCAGCCTGGACGTGCAGGATGTGCAGCAACGGTACGTCGAGCGGCACATTCCACGGATCGACAGCATCCCGAGGCCGAGCAACCCGCGGTACGATCCCCCGGGCGTGCCGCGGCGAATGACGCAGTCGTTCTTGTCGATGTATCGGCAGCAACTGCGGATCCTGGAGAACTCGCCGCCGCCGCTGTCATCCGCCCAGCAGGCCCAAATCGCGGTCTTGAAGCAGAAGATCCAGATCCTCGAAGACTTCCTGGCCACGCTCAACTAAGCTCGGTATATGGACACGCGGGCCACAGTCGAAAGCTTGGGTGGCTGTGGCATGCGCAGCCCGCCGGCAGAAATACCGCGCAGCGAACCACAGTCCGGCGGTTTCGGTCGCCTCGCCCGGCGGATAGCGACCTGGACGACCAATCTGCTCGCCACGGCGATCGTCCTCGCCGCCGGCCTGGCGATGGGTTGGCAGGTGCTCGCCTGGTGGCGCGAGCGGCCAGAGGCCGAGGCCGCCGCGGCGCTGCCGCCGGAGGCCGCGCTGCCGGCTATCGCCGAGAGCCGCGAGTTCTGGACGCGTGGTGGCCCGCTGCGGATCGAGCGCGTCCGCGGCGATGCGGCCGCTGCCCAAGCGGCGATGCGCGAATTTTGCCGGCAGA
>DASRJB010000403.1:0-6028 GCA_035649715.1 Pirellulaceae bacterium | reverse complement strand
TCCGAAGCCCGCTCGCGGGAAATCGCCAGCCCCTTGGCCGAAATATCGGCCAGCGTCACGTCCAATCCGCGCTGAGCCAGCCAGATCGCATTCCGCCCGCCGCCGCCCCCCGCGTCCAGCGCTCGCCCGACCTTCGGCAGGAAGCGGTCGAGCCCCACCAGCACCGCCGAAGGCTCGCGCGGCGGAATCTCCACCGCGTACTTGGCGTTCCACTTCTGGCGATCGGCAGCAGACATTGTTAACTAGCCGATACTATGGGGACCAACACACGCGACGAACCGGCAAGGGAGGTGGCTCGGTGCGGCAACGCGGCAACCTACACCAGCCTAGGGCAAGCGAGCGCAGCGAGCGACGCCCTAGGATACGGCTGGCCCAAGCGATTTGAGCCCTGTAAGGGCGACCGAAGCTTGCTACCAAGTTAAAATGTGACCGCCCCTTTCTCCCGCCAGGCACTCCCATGCCCCACCGCCTCTTCGTCGCCGCGCTGCTCGCGGCCGCTACCTCGCTCTCAACTGCCGGGCGCGGCGCCGATGCGATCCCGCCAATTCCCCGCGTCCTGCCGCCCGAAGGCCTGGAGATTCCCGCCGAGGTGCGCACGCGGCTGGAAAGGCAACTCGCGGAAACGAAGCAACGGCTCAAGAAATTCGAGTCTGATGTGGAAGGCTTGCAGGATGAAGAACTCAAAGAGGAAGTACTCACGGGAAAGGTCTCACCACACAATCGCTTGTGGCGCTATCCTCTCGACGTCGAGGTATTCGTAAAGGCGGTGGAATTCGCGCTGCTCCATCGTGAGTTCTACGTTCCGAAGGATTTTGAAAAGGCTGATTGGGCGCTCGACCAGGCCAATCAGCGACTCGATGCGATGGCGAAAGACGAAGTCCCCTGGTCGCGGGCTACGGGACTCGTCGTGAGGGGCTATCGGTCCAAGATCGACGGCTCCGTTCAGCCGTATGGCGTCGTCATTCCGCCCGATCACGATTTTTCCAAGCCGTGCCGAGTCTATGTGTGGCTGCATGGGCGCGGCGACAAGAGCACCGACCTGCACTTCCTTTACGAGCGGGCGACGCGGCCGGGACAAGTTTCGCCGCCGCCGGGCTCGATCATGATTCATCCCTTCGGACGACAATGCATCGGTTGGAAGCACGCGGCCGAACATGACGTCGACATGGCACTGTTTGATGCGACTCGGCACTACCGAATTGACGTCGAGCGGACCGTCTTGATTGGCTTTTCGATGGGAGGCGCGGGCGCCTGGCATTTGGGCGCCCACCGTGCCAGCGAGTTTGTCGCCGTCAGCCCCGGCGCTGGCTTTGCCGAAACGGCCCGTTATCAGCGACTGACACCCGACAAGTACCCGCCCTGGTACGAGCAGAAGTTGTGGGGGCTCTACGACGTGCCGAACTATACCCGCAACTTTTTCAATACGGAGGTGGTCGCCTACAGCGGCGAGCTCGACAGGCAAATTCAGGCTGCTCGCGTGATGGAAGAGGCATTTCAGGCCGAGGGCAGGAAGCTGACGCACCTGGTCGGCCCCGGTGTCGAGCACAAGTACGAGCCGCAAACGCTCGCGGAACTGATGAAGCGACTGGACGCCTTGGCGATCAAGGGCCGACCGGAAACTCCCCAGAAAGCGCATTTGCAAACGCGGACGCTGCGTTATCCGGGCCAGGCTTGGATCCTGGCAACCGCGCTCGACGAGCATTGGGTCGATTCCCGCGTCGATGCGGAAGTCGTGAATCCCAAACACGTGCGGGCGACGACGAAAAACGTTCGTCGTCTGGAGTTGAGTCCGCTCGCGGATATGCGCGGGGTGACCATCGAAATCGATGGAACGAAGGTCGAAATTCGATCGGAGCGCTCCAAGCCGTTCGAGTTGCATTCGTTCGCATCCCAGCTTCCCCGCCAGCATTCCGTCGCCTATTTGACCAAAGGCGACAAGGGCTGGGTGGAAGAAACGGTCGAGCCGCGGACTTTTTCGGATGAAAAGCGGCCGGGCATGCAGGGGCCGATCGACGACGCGTTCAACTCGGAATTTCTCGTCGTCGTGCCCACCGGCCCGTTCGCGAGCCCAGCATTCCAAGCGTGGGTTGAATTCGAGCAGCAGCACTTTGTCGCTCGCTGGCGGGCGCTGATGCGCGGGCAGCCGCGGGTCAAGAAGGACACCGAGGTTACGGAGTGGGACCAGCAGAATTTCAATTTGATTCTCTGGGGCGACGCCGAGTCCAATCGCGTCATTGAAAAGTTCGCCCAATTCGTGCCTCTGAAATTTGAGAAGGGAACCTGGCAGTTCGGCAAGCAGAAGTACGACGGGAGCAAGTTCGCGCCGGCGTTGATCCACCCCAACCCGCTAGGTATCGGTCATTACGTGGTGCTGAATTCGGGCCTCACGTTCCGCGAAGGCCACGACCGGACGAACTCGCAACAGAATCCCAAACTGCCGGATTGGGCGATCATCGATATCACGCAGCCACCGGATGCATTCGCGCCGGGGCGGATTCACGACGCGGGGTTTTTTGGCGAGCACTGGGAGCTCAAGTCCCCGCCCAAGGCGCCGTGACGTGTGGGGCGGGCGTCCCGCCGGCCCAGCCGAAACCTCTTCTCTCGTGCCCAAGCTCCGCTTGGTCACGCACGTCTGGAAGCTCCGCTTCCACTTGAGGCGAAGCAGAGTTTCGGGAAGTGGGTTCCCAAGCGGAGCTTGGGAACCAGACCAGAGAGTGCCGATTGCGCAGACGAAAGCCTCTTTCTTTGCCATGCGGCGAGCGGTTACACTAAGATCAACGCCCGCCGATTCGATCCCGCCTTTCCTCGCTCCTGAGATCCCGCCATGAATGCGATGGCGCTACCCCGTTTGCTGGCCATCTGTTTGGCGCTGCCTTGGGCCGCCTCCGCATGGGGCGACGATGCGGCTGCTTTGCACGCGCGGATCGACGCCCTGATTGAGGCCAAGGCCGGCGGGCCGCTGGCCGAGAAGGCGTCGGACGCCGAGTTCATCCGCCGCATCTATCTTGATCTGGCCGGCCGCCTGCCCTCGGTGGAAGAGACGCGGGCCTTTCTGGCCGATCCGGCGGCCGACAAGCGCGAGAAGCTGATCGACAAGCTCTTGGCCAGCGGCGACCACGTCCGCCGGATGACGCAGGTCTTTCACGTCATGCTCATGGAGCGGCTGGGGGACCACGCCGAGTGGCAGAAGTTCCTCAAAGCATCGTTCGAGGCCAATAAGCCCTGGGACCAGATGGTCCGCGACATTCTCAGCCCCGACAGCGAGAGCGAAACCGCCCGCGGGGCGGCGCTCTGGTACACCAAGCGGCTGGAGCACTATGGCGAGAACCCGGTCGATATTCCGGGGATGGTCCGCGACGTAGGCCGGCATTTCCTGGGCATCGACGTGCAATGCGCCCAGTGCCACGACCACCTGTTCGTCGAGGATTACAAGCAGGAGTTCTATCACGGCATGCTGGCGTTCGTCGGCAACACGACGATCCGCACCGACGTGCAGTTTCCGGCGGTCGCCCTGAAGCCGCTCGACAAGAAGGTCGAGTTCATGTCGGTCTTTCTCCAGAAGCCGCTGGCGGTGGGGCCGAAGCTCCCGCTGGGGCAGGAGATCGAGATTCCAACTTTCGGCAAAGGCGAAGAGTTCGAGCAGCCGCCGGACAAGAAGACGAAGTTCCCGGGCAAGCTGAAGTTCGACACGCTGAAGCTGCTCGGCGAGCAGCTGCCGCGGGGCGAGAATCAGCTGTTTACGAAGAACATCGCCAATCGCCTGTGGTGGCTGATGCTGGGACGCGGCCTGGTGCATCCGCTCGACCTTTCGCACAAGGCGAATCCCGCGTCGCACCCGGAACTGCTCGAGCTGCTGGCCAGCGAGCTGGCCGCCCATCAGTTCGACATGCGGTGGCTGATCCGCGAGATCGCCTTGTCGCAGACGTATCAGCGGTCGGGGGTATTGGCCGGCGAGGTCTTGCCGCAGAGTTACCGGGCGGCGCTGGAGAAGCCGCTCTCCAGCGAGCAGATGCTGGCCAGCATCCAGCAGGCGCTGGGTGACGGCCAGCCGCTGGCGATCGACCCGGCCGCCAAGACCTGGACCGATTGGCAGACCAGGTTCGACAAGGCCCTGGCCAATCCAGCCCGCGAGCCGGAAGTCGGCCACAATCCGACCGTGAAGGCCGCGCTGTTTTTGATGCACGACACGACGCTGCTCGCCTGGCTGAAGCCGTCCGGCGACAGCTTGACCGCGCGGTTGCTGAAGGAGAGCGACGCGGCCAAGCTCGCGGACGAGCTGTACCTCGCGGTGCTGTCCCGCTCGCCAACGGCCGAAGAAGCCGCTGCGGTCGGCGAGTACCTGACACCGCGTGCCGACCATCGCGAGTCCGCCGTCAGCAACCTGATTTGGAGCCTGATTGCCTCGAACGAGTTTTGTACGAACCACTAATTGCTCAAAGCCGCGACCAGTGGTCGCGGTCCACCATGCACCGCGACCGCTAGTCGCGGCTTTGACCATGAAATGCTCCCACCTCTGCACGCCCCGCGAGCACGCCCTCTCCCGCCGGCAGATTCTCGGCGCGGCGGGTGCACTCGGCCTGGGCTCGCTGCTGCGGACTGCGGTAGCCGACGAACTGAAGCAAAAGCGCAAGCAGGTGCTCTTCATCTGGATCGACGGCGGCATGAGCCAGCTCGAAAGCTGGGATCCGAAGCCGAACACGACCTATGGCGGGCCTTTTCGGGCAATTCCGACGAGCGTGCCGGGCGTGCACGTCAGCGAGCTGCTGCCGCGGTCGGCCAAAATCATGGACAAGCTGGCGGTCATCCGCAGCGTCCACACGCAGGACAACTCGCACTCGGCCGGCGTGGCCCGCATCCAGCGGGGCGACCCGAAGAATCGCGGCGTGACCTATCCGTACTTCGGCTCGGCCGTGGCCAAGCTGCTCGGCCCCGGCGACAGCGGCCTGCCGCCCTACGTCTGGATCAAGCCCGGCAGCGGCGGGTTCATCCACGGCGACGCGGGCTTCATCGGCCCCAAGTACGGTGCGGTCGCCTTCGGCGACGGCAAGCCGCCGGAGAACCTCGTCGCGCCGCCGGAAGTGCCGCCGCACGACGCCGATGAGCGGGCCGTGCTGCAAGCCGCGGCCAACGCCCGCTATGCCAAGGGCCGCCGGCCCGAGATGGGCGAGGCGACGAGCTACGTCTATGACGTGGCCCGCACGCTCATGAAGCGGCAGGACCTCTTCGACAGCACTAGGTTCGACTCCAAAGACGTCGAGCGCTATGGCACGCACGAGATCGGCCGCCACATGCTGCAGGCCCGCAAGATGCTCGAAGCGGGCGTGACCTTCGTCAAGGTCAACAGCTACGGGTGGGACACCCACGGCGACAACTTCAACGGCCACCTTAGCCTGATGCCCAAGTTCGACCAGGCGTTCGCCTCGATCGTGAGCGACCTCGATGACCGCGGCCTGCTCGAGAACGTGCTGGTGATCGCGATGAGCGAATTCGGCCGCACGCCGCGAATCAACGGCCACATCGGCCGCGACCACTGGCCCGAAGCCTGGTCGATCGCCATGGCCGGCTGCGGCCTCGCACGGGGCGCGGTCGTCGGCGAAACCAACGAGCAGGGCACCTACGTCAAAGGGGACGAACACGATATCGGCTCCCTGTTCCACACCTGGTTCGCCTGCCTGGGCATCGACACCAAGCAGGTCCAGTACGACAACGGCGGCCAGCCGCTGCCTCTGGCGCACGAAGACATGAAGCCCGTGAAGGAGCTGCTGGCATGACCGACTCCAAAGAGCTGCTCAAAAAATACGAGCCCGCCAAGGACGTGAAAACGATCACGGCCGATCCGCAGGTGCGGCTGGCCCGCTACAGCCCCTGCGGCAAGGTGCTGGCGGCCGGCGGCTACACGGGCAATGTGCGGCGGTGGAACGTGGAAGCCGAGCCGGCGGAATTGCCGGCGCTGGGCGGCCATCACGCCTGGATCGACGGGCTCGCCTTCCGCGCCGAAGGGGAGCTGCTCTTCACGGCAGATTCCTGG